>DRLF01000116.1 GCA_011051425.1 Thiolapillus brandeum
AGATCACGGGTGGACATGAGCCGGATGCGCTACAGCTTGAAGCCGCGATGCACCGCCACAATACCGCCGGTGAGATTGTGATAGTCGCAGTTCTCGAAGCCGGCCTGCTCCATCATCTCGCGCAGGGTTTCCTGATCCGGGTGCATGCGGATGGATTCGGCCAGATAGCGGTAGCTGTCTTCGTCACGGGTCACCAGCTTGCCGATCTTGGGCAGCAGGCTGAAGGAATACAGGTCGTAGATTTTCTCCAGCGGCTTGATGACGGGCTTGGAGAACTCCAGCACCAGGGCGCGACCACCGGGCCTGAGTGCCTGGAACATGGCGTTCAGTGCTTTCTGCTTGTCGGTGACATTGCGCAGGCCAAAGCCGATGGTGATGCAGTCGAAACTGTTGTCGGGAAAGGGCAGTGCCTCGGCATTGATCTGGGCATAGGCAAGGTTGCCGGCGTGGCCCCTGTCGGCCATGCGGTCCCTACCCGTGATGAGCATGTTGGCGTTGATATCGCTCATGACCACCAGGCCTTCCGGTCCTACCAGGCCAGCGAAGCGGTCGGCGAGATCGCCGGTGCCGGAAGCCAGGTCCAGCACCCGCTGACCTGCGCGTACGCCGGACAGCTCCACGGTAAAGCGCTTCCACAGACGATGCACGCCCATGGACATGAGGTCGTTCATCAGGTCGTAGCGTGACGCCACGGAATCGAAAACGCCGCGTACCAGATCCGCTTTTTCTTCCGTGGCCACCTTGCGGTAGCCGAAATGGGTTTCTTCGCTTTGTCTGCTCATGTTCCTGTCTTTGTAGGTCGGGCTTCAGCCCGACAATAACTCCCGGTTCAGCGCCTGCGTCGGGCTGAAGCCCGACCTACATGCCGACCAGCCGGTGGGGAACAGCGGTCTGCTGTTCAGGAAGCCGGGTCTTGGCGTGTGTATCCCACTTCCTTCAGTTCATCCAGATACTGCTGCCAGTACCGGTCGTAGTTCTTCCCCAGATTATACAGGGTTTCCCAGGAGTAGATGCCGGTGTTGTGCTCGTCATCGAAGTGCAGCACGATGGCATAGTTGCCCACGGGTTCGATCTGGTCGATATTCACCTTCTCGATACCGGTTGGCACCTTGCGCTGTCCGGGGCCGTGGCCCATGACTTCCGCAGAAGGGGAAAAAGCGCGCAGATATTCCGCAGGCAGCTTGAAGTTGGAGCCGTCGTCGAAACTGACTTCAAGCACCCGGGATACCCGGTGCAGGTTGAGTTCGGTTGGTGTGGGATGAGACATGGTAGTCATTCCTCGGTAATACAATTCAACTCGCGATTATGCCGCAAACCGGATGCTGCTATTGGTCACAGATATTCCGGTTTACAGGATGAATCGTGTCAGATCCTCGTTGTCGGCCAGTTCGCCCAGGTGGTCATCCACATAGCCTGCATCCACCTCGATGCTTGTTCCTTCCATGGCAGATGCCTCGAAGGAGATTTCCTCCAGCAGGCGCTCCATCACGGTGTGCAGGCGCCGGGCGCCGATGTTTTCGGTACGCTCGTTGACTTCCCAGGCGATCTGGGCGATGCGCCGGATGCCATCTTCGGTGAATGCCAGGTGCACGCCTTCGGTGGCCATCAGTGCCGTGTATTGCTCGGTGAGGGAGGCATCGGGTTCGGTGAGGATGCGCACGAAATCATCTGCGCTGAGTGCAGAGAGTTCGACACGGATGGGCAGGCGGCCCTGCAGTTCAGGAATCAGGTCGGACGGCTTGGACAGGTGAAAAGCGCCGGAAGCGATGAACAGAATGTGGTCCGTCTTCACCATGCCGTGCTTGGTTGACACACTGCAGCCTTCCACCAGCGGCAGCAGGTCGCGCTGCACGCCTTCGCGGGAGACGTCCGCGCCGCTGTGATCGGTACGGCTGGTCACCTTGTCCAGTTCGTCCAGGAAGACGATACCCTGCTGCTCCACCATCTCGATAGCGCGCAGCTTGAGGTCTTCGTGATTGATGCGCTTGCCGGCCTCCTCGTCGCGCAACAGCTTGATGGCGTCCTTGATGCGCAGCTTGCGCTTGCTGGTGCGCCCCGAGCCGATGTTCTGGAACATGTTCTGCAGCTGGCTGGTCATTTCCTCCATGCCCGGGGGCGCCATGATTTCCACGCCGATGGGGTTGTCACTCAGATCGACTTCGATTTCCTTGTCGTCCAGCTCGCCCTTGCGCAGTTTTTCGCGGAATTTCTCCCGGGTGCCGGATGCTGGTGCGGCTTCCGGGGCGGCGTCTTCTTCCCAGCTGGTGGTGCGCGGTGGCGGCAACAGGATATCCAGCACCCGGTTTTCGGCAGCCAGGGCGGCGGCGTCCTGTACCTTGACCAGCTCTTGTTCCTTGACCATGTTCACCGCCGCGTCAGCAAGATCGCGGATGATGGAATCCACCTCGCGGCCCACGTAACCCACTTCCGTAAATTTGGTGGCTTCCACTTTCAGGAAAGGCGCATTGGCGAGGCGGGCCAGGCGGCGGGCAATCTCGGTCTTGCCCACGCCGGTGGGGCCGATCATGAGGATGTTCTTGGGCGTGATCTCGTTGCGCAGTTCCTCGTCCACCCGGGTGCGCCGCCAGCGGTTGCGCAGGGCGATGGCCACGGCGCGCTTTGCCTGGTCCTGACCGACGATGTGCTTGTCGAGTTCCTGAACGATTTCCTGTGGAGTGATCTGAGACATTATTCGGTTTCCAGCTCTTCGATGACGCGGTTGTGGTTGGTGTAGACGCAGATGTCGGCGGCAATGGCCAGTCCTTTTTCCACGATGTCGCGGGCGGACAGATCGGTGTTTTCCAGCAGCGCGAGGGCGGCGGACTGGGCAAAAGGGCCACCGGAGCCGATGGCCATGAGGTCGTTTTCCGGTTCGATCACGTCACCGTTGCCGGTGAGAATCAGGGAGGCCTTTGTATCTGCGACACACAGCAGGGCTTCCAGCCGGCGCAACATGCGGTCGGTGCGCCAGTCTTTGGCCAGCTCCACCGCGGCGCGCACCAGATGGCCGGAGTGTTTCTCCAGCTTGCCCTCGAAACGCTCGAACAGGGTGAAAGCATCGGCAGTGGCGCCGGCAAAGCCTGCCAGCACCTGCTCCTTGTACAGCCGCCGCACTTTGCGGGCGTTGCCCTTCATCACGGTGTTGCCCATGGATACCTGGCCGTCGCCGCCGATGACTACTTTGCCATTGCGCCGCACGGACAGAATTGTCGTACCTCTGAACTGTTCCACTGTATTGAATCCGCTGTTGGAGAAACCGCAGATTTTACCTGATTAGCGGTGTTGAAGCACAGAAACTCCGGGTTAGTTGCACTGGAATGAAATATCTATCTGCTGCTCTTTTCTGTTCTTGCGTTTCTTGATTCCAAAAAAGCTGATTTTTCCATCTTTTTTAGTAAAGCCCTTGAACCGGCCTCTCAGGTCGATGCCCGCTCCTCTGACAACCAGGTTCAGATGTTGTCCGGAAACGCCGCCGCTGATCTCCAGGTTGTTGTTGTTTCCACCGATCGGGTTGCTGCCCTGGAAAAAAGCCTCGGGTGGCTCTTTTCCAAGACAGCTGATGGGTTCATCGATTGCTACACCGTCAATAGTGCCGACAAACCGCCCGGGAAACTCTGCCGCATTAACCGAACTCGCAATGACGGTAAGTAGGGTAATCAGATATATCATTAATTAGCGTCCTCCCCGCACCAGCCGGAAAACCTCTTCTCTTCCCACGCCATTGATAGCGGAACTGTTGGTGTCACCATTGGCAAAAAACACGCGGACTGCTTTTTCGGCAGTGTCGTGCTCGTACACCGGGGTGGATGTCCAGTGATTGGCGGAACCCACGTTGGGAA
>DRLF01000117.1 GCA_011051425.1 Thiolapillus brandeum
TGTTGCAGCCTGTGCAGCGGCTGCGTTCCACGCGGATCTTGCGGGTGAACTTGAACATCGCGCCAAGACGGTTGACCAGACCATCGATAGCCCCAACCGGACAAAGGAACTGGCAGTAGGCGCGCCCCTTGCTGGCAAAGAAACCCAGCAGGAACAACAGCGCCAGGTTGACCAGACCAATGGTCGAAAAAATGAAGGTCAGGCCAACGAGACCACCGCTGAAGGCTTCGAACAGACGGGGCACGGTGACAAAATTGCACAGGGTACAGGCACTGATGCCCAGCACCGGCATCAGCAACAGGTAAACGGAAAAATAGCCATAGCGTATGGCCACCTGCGGCAAGGCGCGGTATTCGATCTTCCAGCGATCATCCAGGGTCCGGCTGACCAGTTCCGGAAAACCGCCAACCGGGCAGATATAGGCGCACCACATGCGCCCCCAGAAAAACGTCGTAATCAGAATCACTGACAGGGCGATCACGCCAATCCAGGCCACCGTCATCTGATTGCCGAGATCCGCCAGCGACATGCCCGGAAAATACAGAAAAAAGCGGCGAAGGCACACCTCACCACAGAAGTCGCTGCTGCCTACCAGTCCCGGCAAAAAGGCAAACGGCGCAAAAAACAGCAGGCAGGAGACGATGATCAGTACATAACGATACTTCTGTCCGGCGGGAATGGCTTTCAGTTTATCGATAACGTTCATGAACTACTTCTCAAACACATGACAACTCAGGCACAGCGTTCCATCCCGGGCTGACAGGCGCAGCAGAACCTCAGCCTTTATTCTTTGATAGTCGGGCAGCACAGCATTTTTCCCTGCCTCACCCAGTTCTTCATGCAGGGCCTTCAGCCTGTCCCGCTTGTCTGCCTGATATACCGCATTCCACGGATGCGCCTGATAGGCAATGCCTTCATCCAGGTTTGCATCCTCAACCTGCCTGCCGGCAGGTTTGTTGCGATCAATCACCCCGGCCTGATGCGGGCTGTGGCAGGTCGCGCACATGATTCGCCCCTGTGCATCCAGCGGCAGAATGACGCCATGTTTTTCCTCGGCCTCACGGATTCGCCGGCGCATCTTTTCATCCGGCTTGCGGATGTGATTGGCGGCATTGAGATGGGGCGCTTCGAGATGACAGCCATAGCACAGGTCTTCGGGCTCGATCCTGAACTCGACATCATCGAAGCCATCCCCCTTCTCGTCCGGTTTTTCCCGATGACAGAAAAGGCACTGCTCCTTTTTCAGTTCACCCCGGCTGTCCCGCAACATATGGATGTTCGGGCGTTCAGAGTCTTTCTTGCGGTGACACTGAAAACAGAAATCGGTCAGTTTTTCATAGGGACCGCCGCGAAAAAATTTTTCATCATTCTTGTTCACCTCATCCAGCGGGATTTCCTCGATATCCTCGATGCCGTGGCAGGTAACACAGTCAATCTGCCCCTCATCGTTCAGCTCGAAGTCATCGGGGACACGGATATTGTCAGAAGGTACAAGCTTTACCGGATGATGCATGGGCGGCATTTCCTTTCGCTCCCCGGCAAGCAGCAACACCGGTAATATTATTAACCCGGCAATCGAACAGAACTGGCTGATGCGGTTTTCCGGCAGGCGCCGTGGTCTTCCCGAAGGGCGACTTGCCCACGGCCGGAGCCCGGCGGGAAGACCGCGGCGTCTGCCGGCAGGTTCCGATCCCTTCGTTTGCCGGCTTGATAGCAGCAACAGAACCAGATTCAGCCCCCGCTTCATCACTACATCCCGGCCTGCACTGCTTCACCATGACTGTGGCAGGCCAGGCAGTCACTGCCCGTGGCATGCACCCCGGCCAGACCATTGCCAGTATCCTCGGCGCCCTGATCCGAGATGCTGTCCATTGCATGGCACAGCACGCACAGCTGGGAATAGTCGCCTTCCGTTACCACCACCTCATAAGGCCTGTTGCGAAATGCCTGATCCAGAAGGCTTGCTCCGGTATCGGAGCGGCCGATGATCAGTTTCGCATTGTCCGTGCCATGCATGGCGTGACAGTCGGTACAGGCCACCCGGCTGCCATAGACATAGCCATTGCGCAGCCCTGCATAGATCCGTGTGCCCAGGCCTTCGAGCACTCCGTGCTTGTCGATATAGTTCCATGCATCCTCGATGGCGATCAGCGTGTCGTCGGCAGCCCCATCACCAAGCGGCCAGGCAGCCTGCTGATGATCCCGGTTGTGGCAGCGCAGACAGAAGTCACTGATACCGGAATAGGGTGAAGAATTCTGTCCCGCATCCGGGAAGCGGGTCAGATCCCGATTGATGTCGAAGCGACCATCCATGTCCGAGTTATCGTGACAGGCAAGGCAATGACCATCATTTGCCGCCACATCGACGCCAGCGACAAAATCGTGGTTATGGGCGCCATGCTGGCGCGGCGTGGCCGGCAAATCATCCGGGTTGTGACAAATCAGGCAGCGGCGCGGCAGATCCGTCCCATTGCGGCCATGACAGCCGGCGCAGGTGTCATAGCCATGACGCCGAACCAGTGGCTGGATATTTTCAGCCTGCTGATGAATCGCGCTCAGCGAATGACAGGCCGCGCAGTCCCGCAGTCCCCAGGCGGCTTCATAGCCGCCATGCGCGCTGTCGAGCATCAGGGTCTGTTCAAGCCCGACACCCGCGGTTTCACTGCTGCCATCCGCATCCGCATCACTGCCTCCCCCACAGGCGGTTATTACTGCTGCCATCAAAAAGATCGGGATATTTCTGTAAGCCGCCAGGCGTCGTGGTTTTACCGAAGGGCGACTTGCCCCTGGCCAGAGCCCGGCGGGAAAACCACGACGCCTGGCGGCAAATGCCGGTACATAAGATAGCCGGGTCAATTGCATGAGCATGACGAAAAAGAGACGGATGATTCTGTTCATGGCAAGCTCCTGTGACAGTCACTGCAATAGTCCGGATTATGGCAACGCCCGCAGGCCGCCGGATCGATACGCGACTCGATGCCGTGTGAGGCGAGATAGCCCAGCGCATGCACCCTGTGCCGGCTTCTGTCACGGCGGAAGTGACAATCCGTGCAGAAAGAGAGATCGACATGACACGCCTCACAGGCTTTCTGATCATGGCGTGATTCTTCGGCATGGATCCGTGTGTAGTCACGTCCGTGATCGGGAGGACGGATTGCCATCATATTCTTGTGACAGACATCGCAGCGCGACGGGGCGCTGATATTCACCACATGGCATTCATGGCAAATGGCTTTC
>DRLF01000118.1 GCA_011051425.1 Thiolapillus brandeum
GATGACTTCCGCCCGAATAAACCCGCGCTCGAAATCCGTGTGGATAACACCTGCAGCCTGGGGAGCCGTGGCGCCAACGGGGACGGTCCAGGCGCGCACTTCCTTGACGCCGGCGGTAAAGTAGGTCTGCAGACCAAGAAGATCATAACCCGCGCGCACCACACGATTCAGGCCAGGCTCATCCTGTCCCATTTCGGCCAGAAAATCCGCCTTGTCCTCATCATCCAGTTCTACCAGTTCCATTTCGATGGCCGCACACACAGGCACTACCTCCGCGCCTTCTTCTTGCGCCTGTGCGCGTACCGCATCCAGCAGGGGATTGTTCTCGAAACCGTCCTCACTGACGTTGGCGATATACAGCACTTTCTTGATGGTCAGCAGGTGCAGGTCATACAATGCCGCCTGCTCATCCTCGTCCAGCCCCATGGAACGCACCGGCAGGCCCTGGTCCAGATGTTCCCTGACCTTCTCCAGCAGCGCCTTCTGCGCCAGCACTTTCTTGTCCCCCGTCTTGGCCATGCGCGTGGCCTTGTCCAGCGCCTTTTCCACGCTTTCGAGGTCCGCCAGCGCGAGTTCGGTGTTGATGACCTCGATATCTGCCAGCGGATCGACCTTGCCGGCAACATGCACCACATCATCGTTTTCGAAACAGCGCACCACCTGAACGATGGCATCAGTCTCGCGGATATTGGCAAGGAACTTGTTGCCCAGGCCTTCACCCTTGGAAGCACCCGCGACCAGTCCGGCGATATCCACGAACTGCATGGTGGTGGGGACGATGCGTTCCGGCTTGACGATCTCGGCGATGCAATCCTGCCGGGGGTCCGCAATGGGTACGATGCCCACGTTCGGATCGATGGTGCAGAAAGGATAGTTTTCGGCGGCAATGGTCGCCTTGGTCATTGCATTGAACAGTGTCGACTTGCCCACATTGGGCAAGCCCACGATTCCACATTTGAAACCCATAAGAAAGATACTCCGGTAAATTCGCTCAGCTGCCGGGTTTCACGACGGGCTTACCCTTTGCGATCCAGTCGGTGATGCCTTTTTTGACGTTGTACACTTTTGTATAGCCCAGTTTCTTGTCGAGAAAATTGCTGACGGTACCTGTACGGTTGCCCGTTCTGCAGATCAGGATAAAGGGCTGATCCTTGCCGGCGATAGGAGCCAGCTTATCCAGCCATGCGGGAACATTGTAGTGGCCTTTTTTATCGAAGAAGGTAATCAGGTGACTGCCTTTGATCACCCCGGTCTGTTGCCATTCTTCGGCACGGCGGATATCGATGATCGGCACCCCTTCACTGGCAAGTCTTTCCAGCTCGGCATTGTCGATATCCGTCACTGCGGCAGAAACAGGAAGCGTGAACAGCAAAAAAAACAAACACAATAAGTTACGCATAACAATTACCTCGATTCAATTTCGGATGCCTCCGTTGACATCCGCTTTCAACGCTGATTTTATTGTCGGGCTGAAGCCCGACCTACCATTGCCCCCTGCAGCAGGTTTCTCCTCTCTCATGCATTTTATTTATAACAAGTCTGAAAATGCAAAAGCCCGTCAAACATGACGGGCTTTTGTGATTGGAGCCGGTGACAGGAGTTGAACCCACGACATCCTCATTACAAGTGAGGCGCTCTACCAACTGAGCTACACCGGCATGGGCTGCGTATTTTACAGCTTGTCAGGGGTCAGTCAAAGCCTGATCGCAAACTTTTTTCTCCAGCGCCGCGTTAGAAGGCAGCTTTTGTGCCTCGATCTTTTGCAGTTCATTCGCGCCAGCATGAGAAAACAGCACCCAGTAAACACGGGCCTTTTTCTGCTTGGGCACCACCACGGGGTCGAATCCCTTTTCGTGGATATTGTCCGCATGACGCTGTGCGTAACGTTCCTGTGTATACAGGCCCATAGAAATGGCATTCTTGTGTTCACCTTCGCGCATCAGCCACAAATCCTTGAACCCGGCCTGCACAAGGCGCTTCAGCATGGCTTCCGCACCGGCCACGTCAGGCGTTTCGGGGATCATCACCCAGTAACCGACGGTCTCTTTGCCCGGCCGGGTCTCCACGCGAACCTCGGCCTTTCCTGCGGCAAGGGTGCGCCGGTAGCCTTCGGCCATGTTTCTGCTGCGCATGGGACCCAGTTCACCGCAATAGAGTACCTCGGGCTGACTCTCTGTCGGAATGGGTTGAACTGGCGGTTCCGGCGCTGGCTCAGGAGGCGTGGAGAGCGCATCCAACGCCTGCTCCTGACTGGATTCCTGCCGGATCTGGGGTTCAGATTCAGGTTGAGTTTCGATTTCGGCTTCGGACGCAACTTCAGCCGCAGGCTCGGGCTCGGGCTCGGGCCCAGATTCAGGCTCGGGCTGAAGCGTATCACCTTCATCAGGTTGCGGCGCCTGAACCGGCTCCTGAGCATTCATTTCCGTCTCGATCACCGGCTCTTCTGCCGTATCGGGTTCACCGACCAGGCGTATCTGACCAAAATCCGGCCTGGACAGCTGCTCGGGGCGGGTCGGTGCCGCTGTTCTGTTCCCGTATTGAATCCACAGGAACAGCGCCACATTGAGGGCAATCAGCATTGCCAGCAGCAGACGTATCATGATCCGTGTTCTCTCGCGTACAAACGTATCCCCTCCAGTACCAGCCTGTCCCGGCGCTGACAGTCTATCTGCATCAGCGGCTCGATCAAACCCGCTTCGCCGCCCGTCAGTATCAGGCCGGGATCACAGATGCCTGCGGCCTGCAGGCGTTCGATGGACTGTTCGATGAGCGCCACCACCGCTTTCCGCGTGCCCAGCTCGACGCAGGTCACGGTGCTGTTCCCCCACTCCTGGCCTGTGCGGATATACTGTTCTTCCATGTCGATGGCCGTCTCCTGCAACAACTTGTGTTTCATGGCCTGCACGCCCGGCAGTATGTAGCCACCCAGGTGCCTGCCGCTGGCGTCAACCATATCCAGGGTCACGGCAGTGCCACAATCCACCACGCATACCCCGTCCTGACTGTAGCGGTACGCGGATATCATTGCCGCCCAGCGATCCACGCCCAGCTGCTCAGGCTGAAGATAGCCGCAGGTCAGCCCGCAGTCTGCCGCCGATACCTTCATGACATGAGGAGTCAGCTCCCAGGCATCGCGCACCCAGGCGGTCAGTTCATTGTTTGTCTCGCTGCCGGCAACTGATGCGAGCCACAGCTGTTCGGGACGATCGGCAAAGCGCCATGCGGAATCCAGTACTTCGCTAAAATGCCCGCGGGTGTATTCCATGGCCCGCATGTCTGAGCAGCTCTGCGGATTTTCCAGCATCCACTTGATCCGTGAGTTGCCCAGATCGATATACAAACGTCCCGTCATCTCAGGCCTTGCCCCGCAAACTGACTTCCCCGGAATACCAAGTCTGTCTGCCCCCCGGGCCGTCCAGCACCAGGCCGCCCTGCTCACTCAATCCGGTGTAGATGCCGGTGATTGTATCTTTTCCCATCAGCAGCTTCACCTCCTGACCGATGTACACATCATACGCTTTCCAGGTTTCGAGAAAGGGAGCCAGGCCGCGTTGCTGATACCGGACACAGGCTTGCATCAGCGCATCGATCAGGTCACCGGCAAGACGATTGCGCCCGGGTGGGGCCTGGAGGCAGCTGGCCAGATCCGTCCAGGGCTGATCGATTTCTCCGGCAACCGCTGCAGGCAGGTGGACATTGAGCCCCACGCCGATGATTGCCTGGCAGGGTCCCTCCATTTCACCGCTGGCTTCCACCAGTATACCCGCGAGTTTTTTTCCGTTTACGTGGATGTCATTGGGCCATTTCAGGCCATGGCCCTTAAGGCCTGCATCGGTAAGCACGCCTGCCACGGTGACTCCCACGGCAATGCTGAGTCCCGCCAGGTCCGCCATGGAAAGATCAAACCGCCAGGCCAGAGAAAGACAGACGCTGCTTCCGAATACAGACACCCATTGCCGCCCTCTGCGCCCCCGGCCTGCGGACTGGTATTCGGCCATGCAGGCCTGCCCACAGTGAAGATAGGGGCTGCATTGATCCGCCAGAAAGGCATTGGTGGACGAGACGACCGGCAGCACCTTCAGTTCCGTGAGCCTGTGCTGGAGTTCGGGCTGGATACGCCCCCGGATGGCGTCCTCACTGAGCAGTTCGAGAGGCGCCTTCAGCCGGTGGCCCTTGCCCCGCACCGATGCGATCTCGATACCGGGAAAAGCATTCAGGCGCTGAATGCGCTTCCAGATGGCCGCCCGC
>DRLF01000119.1 GCA_011051425.1 Thiolapillus brandeum
CGAACATCAGCACATGGATCACGGCGCGGCCGTTGAATACACCTGCCCCATGCACCCGGAAGTCGTGCAGAACGAACCCGGTTCATGTCCCAAGTGTGGGATGAACCTGGAGCCTCGCGAAGCTCAGCCTGAATCCACACACGAACATCAGCACATGGATCAGGGTGATGATCATGCCGGTATGGGGCACGGCGCCATGGATCACAGCACGATGGATCATGATGACATGGGGTTCATGTCCATGATTGATGTTACCAAAGACCTGCCACGTAGCGGCGATGGTTTACCGATGGAATGGATCGATGCGCCCTTTGGACCTTTTTTCCCCGGGTTACCCAGCGGGCTGTTGCTGACGTTAACCCTCGACGGTGACACAGTTGCAGGATCAGATGCCCGTTCTCTGAGCGAGAACATGACAATACTTCACCATTCACCCATGGACACGACACACTTTATTGAAAGACTGACCGGCATGGACCCACTGGCACCGGTCTCGTACCGGCTGCTGGCTTGCCAGGCACTGGAAAACGCGGCGGACATCGACGTGCCTGTCGAGACAGCACATGCGCGTGCCGGCGCACTGGAACGGGAACGTGTAACGAGCCATCTGGGTTGGCTTGCACTGTTTGGGCAACAAACCGGCTTTGACTGGTTAATGCAACACGCCATATCACTGCAACTGAAATGCCGGCATGCCAGTCTGGAGCAGGTCACAGCAATTAAACCTTCCATACAGGCTCTGATCAAGCGATTGCAGCATACACTTTTACTGAAGTCGCGAACGGCAGGTATTGGCCTGCTGATGCCTGATGCCAAACTGTGTGGCCCTGTGGCACGCGCTGCCGGCATGCATGATGATGCACGCAGTGCAGACAAGACCTTTACCGCGCTGGGCTTCACAGCAGCCAGCCGAAAAGACGGCGATGCTTTCGCTCGCCTGCATCTTCGTCTTGACGAAATCACGCACAGCCTGAGGCTCATTGAAGCTGCGGGCACTATTGCACCGCCTGTAATAACGGCCACCATCGGCGATGCATCCGGGACCGGTGAATCGGTGGTGGAAACACCTCGTGGCCCGGCCCGCCTGCAACTGACGCTGGAGAAGGGTCAGGTTACAGCGGCACAACTGGAAACACCGTCCACGTCGCATCTTGATCTGGTCAAGCCACTGATTGAACAGCAGGAACTGGGGGATGCACTGGTCGCGGTTGGCTCCCTGGATCTGTCTCCCTGGGAGGTGCGGCAATGACCACAGCGCTTTTACTGCTGTGCCTGGCACTCGGCGCCTACCTGGTTGCCGTACTCGAAGACTGGACCGCAAGCGGACGTTTCCGTCTGGCCGCACCCGCTTTTTCCGCCCTCGCCCTGCTGGGGCGTGAATCGATTGTAGCGCGCAAACCTGACCGGCTTTTCTTTGAGGTCGCCCCGGTTCTGCTGCTGATCTCGGCAGTACTCGCGGCAGCGATCATACCGTTAACACCTGACCTGATTATCACTGATCTTGCGACCGGCGCCTTATTCATCAATGCAGCACTCGTCTACGTACTGGTCGCCCTGTTGATGGCAGGCTGGGGACCGGACGGTGCCTACGCCATGATCGGTGGCTGGCGTTTCCTGGGGCAGTTGATCGCCTATGCCATGCTTATCGTTATGCCGATCACCGCCGTGGTCATGCGCGCCGAATCGTTACTGACCACGCAGATTGTTGTCTCCCAGGCTGGCTTGTGGAACATCGTGTATCAGCCACTGGGGTTTGTGCTGTTTTTTATCGCCGCCATGGCGCTGGCATTTCTGCCGCCGTTCGACCTGCCCACCGCGAAAGGCGAACTGGCCGGTGGTGTGGAAGCGGAATATACCGGCACACGACTGGCGATATTCCGGCTGGGACGACTGGCGCTGATTATCACCCTGGCGGCGGCCACCGTGGTTTTCTACCTCGGTGGCTGGCAGGGACCCTGGCTGCCGCCCTGGGCCTGGAGCGCCATCAAGATACTCGCCGTCACGGCGGCCATGCTGCTGGCCGGACGCATGATGCCGCGTATCCGTGAGGCGCACCTGCTGGCCTGGTGCTGGAAGCTGGGTATTCCCCTGGCACTGCTGAATATCTTCCTTGTCGGCGTACTCGTACTGGTGTTCCCGTAATGACGGCACAAATGTTCTTCATCGGTTTCTTTGGCCTGGCTGCCGTGTGGTTCGGGATCGTTGTGTTCCGCACCTTTTCGATGGTGCGTTCTGCGCTGGCGTTGCTGTTCTCTCAGACCGCCCTTGGCGTCATGTTCCTGAGCATGCAGGCGGAGTTCCTGGGTGTCTTGCAGATCATGATGATGGCGACCGAAATGAGCATCATGGCGATTTTCATGGTGATGTTCATGATGGACCCGGGTGGACTCGGTGAAATGGACATGACCCACCAGAAACGCCTGTCGCTGGGCGCTGGTATTGTTTCCTTCGTGGGCGCCGTAGCGGTTGCCGTGTTTGTCGACTGGGGACCTGTGGCCAG
>DRLF01000120.1 GCA_011051425.1 Thiolapillus brandeum
CGGAAAAATGCTTTTCGTATTCCATACGGTCATTCAATTGTGCAATCAGCATCGGCAGGTCTTCGATGCGCTCACGCAGAGGTGGCAGGTTGATAGGAAACACTTCAAGCCGATAGAAAAGGTCTTCACGAAAAGTGCCATCCGCAACCATCTGCTCCAGGTTGCAATTGGTTGCCGCAACGATGCGCACATCCGCCTTGATGGTCTTGCTGCCACCAACCCGCTCAAACGTTCTTTCTTCCAGCACCCTGAGCAGTTTTACCTGCATGTCCATGGGCATTTCGCCAATTTCGTCCAGGAAAAGCGTTCCCCCGGCCGCCAGCGCAAAACGCCCTTCTCGCGCCGTCAATGCACCGGTAAAAGCCCCTTTTTCGTGCCCAAAAAGCTCGGATTCCAGCAGGTCACGGGGGATGGCACCACAGTTGACGGGGACGAAAGCCTTGCCCCGGCGCTTGGAATGATAATGAAGGTTCCGCGCCACAACCTCCTTTCCTGTCCCGGATTCCCCCAGAATCAGCACAGTGGCATCGGTAGGTCCAACCTGCTCGATTTCACGTCGGATGTGCTGCATTGCCGGACTGCGCCCAATCAGGCTTCGGAACAAATGGGCCGGACGCTGTCCCTTTTCAGACTGCTGGTGCGCAAAATGGGCATGCACCCGGTCCAGTGCATTGGAGAATTCCTTGTGTGCGATGGGGCGTTTTACCGCAATCCAGTTTGGTGGATATCTGAGTGATACAGGCTGCGCGTCCATCGGGGGTACGGAATAAAGAACCACAGGCAATATATGTTCCGCTTCCTGTGTAACAATTTTTACGATGTTCTGTTGTTCAGCTTCCGAGAGATCGCCCGTGATGATGATAGTGAGTAAACCGGGATATTGCTTCAGTTGTTGGGCCAGTTCTTCCTGGCTATAGGCCAGTAACAAATCATAGCCGAGAAAATCCAGAACAGCATTCAGTTTTCCGGCATGGGCTTTGTCCGGGTCAAAAACAAGAATACAATTTTTTGAGGCGTCTTCCGCCCTTATTGTTTCGGCAGTTTGTGATGATTTCGTTAACATGCTATCCAAGCCCTTCAACCTCCTGGTTTACTTTAATTCCTTGTATACAGACAATCCTTTCTGCATTCAATACAATTTTCTTTTCCAATCGTCTTACTGTCGAATATTACCGTTTTTTTCCTTTGATGGCATTGTTAAATCTCAAATTGAAGTTTTACTGATCCAATCACAAACAGTGTATTCAAGTGTTGCAAAGAATAATAGATTTATTCAACAGAAGGGGACTTGATTATAATCATTCTCAAATACATTCAACCTGTGATATCAAGTGAAGCATTTGACATCCCTTCTGTCGCACTTGCTCTTTCGAATCCGCCTCACCCCGGCGCAGGCCAGGGTTCGTACTTATCCTGCAGCAGAACCGGTCAGGCAGTCTTGCGGTGAAATACAGTACCATGGCACTTTGGACAGGGGGGAATATGTCCCGGTTTGTAGAAATGCAGTTCTTCGCCGCATTTGTCACAGACCAGCGTTCCGGGACCGGTGATCTCGCCTGTATGATAACCAGCCAGTTGTGCCTGCTCCTGCAGTTGCTTGAGTTCGATGGTGGTCTGATCTGCCGCCTGGCTGAAAAGCTCTCTCATCCTGTCACCAATGAGAGACAGATCAAACCCCAGCCAAGTCTTGAATTCCTCACCCGTCTCTACAATGTAGCTTGCCGCATCACGCAGATCCCGCTTGAGGTACTCAGACACCTGGTCGATTTCTTCCGCTGTCAACTCACCCAGATCAGAAAGCTTCTGACGGGCCTTGTCGATCAAATGATGCAATTCAGGTCCTGATTTTTTCTCGACTTTCTTGGCATCTTCTATCGCAGATTCCAGCAGACGCTCGTACGCCTGTCCCATCAGTTCCACCGGGTCTTTGGGGTTTGGAAGATCTTTCATCACCTTTCTCCTAAAACACTTATACTGTGCACTAATATCCGGCTTCTCCCGGAGAATTGCAATAGCTGTTCCCAACTTTCGGCAATCGGGTGAATTGTGATGACCAAGCTGAAACTTCGCCCAGTCGCGATAGACACCTACAAAGAAAATGTCGCCTATCTGCACCGCGGCTGCACCTTCTATCGAAGCGAGGGCTTTCAGGCCCTGAACAAAATCGAAATCCACAAGGAAAACGACGGCCAGCCGGTCATCGCGGTATTGAACATCGTCGACGATGCCAACATTACCGCCCCTGGCGAGTTGGGTGTCAGTGAACAGGTATTTGATCAGCTGAACCTGCCTCCCGGCACGTCAGTAACGGTAAAACACGCTTCCCCACCCGCATCTTTGGAAGCTGTGCATGACAAGATCAGTGGTGAGACTCTGGACTATGAGCAATATCTGAATATCGCCAGGGATGTCGTTGAAAACCGTTATTCCAAGATCGAAATTGCCGCGTTTCTGGTGGGTTGCGCGGAAACCGGGTTCGAACGCGAGGAGGTGTTGCATCTGACCCGGGCCATGGTTGAAACCGGTGACCGCCTGGAATGGGGAGAAGCCCTGGTCGCCGATAAACACTGCATAGGCGGCATTCCGGGCAACCGCACCACCATGCTGATCGTTCCCATCATTGCCGCTCACGGGATGCTCATGCCCAAGACATCCAGCCGCGCCATCACCTCTCCTGCCGGCACGGCCGATACCATGGAGGTACTGGCCAGGGTAGACCTGCTTCCAGAAGCCCTGCACACTATCGTGCAACAGGAACGCGGCTGTCTCGCCTGGGGTGGTACTGCCAGGCTGGCACCCGTAGACGACATTCTGATCGCCGTGGAGCGCCCTCTTTCCATGGACTCACCGGGTCAGATGGTCGCTTCGATTCTTTCCAAAAAGGTGGCTGCAGGCTCCACCCGCCTGCTGATCGACGTCCCCCTGGGGCCCACCGCCAAGGTGCGAAGTCATCAGGAGGCATTGCGTCTGCGCAAACTGTTCGAATATGTCGGCGACCATATCGGGCTGGAACTGGAAGTCGTCATTACCGACGGCAGCCAGCCTATCGGCCGTGGCATAGGGCCTGTACTGGAAACACGGGATGTCATGCAGGTGCTGGAATGCAGGCCGCAAGCGCCCCTGGACCTGCGTGAAAAAGCCCTGCAGCTGGCAGGGCGCATACTGGAATTCGATGCCGATGTGCGTGGTGGTGACGGGTATCATATCGCCAGGGACATCCTGGATTCCGGCAGGGCCCTGTCCAAGATGGAAGCCATCATTCAGGCCCAGGGTAAAAACCCCGATCCGCCACAGTTGGGGCGTTTGCATCACGTCATTGCCGCCGCAGAGACGGGAAAGATAACTGCGATCGACAACTTGCAGATGGCCAATATTGCGCGCCTGGCCGGTGCGCCACTGGACAAAGGCGCAGGCGTGGATCTGCACAGGAAAACCGGCGAACATGTGGAAGCTGGAGAGCCCTTGTATACCATTTACGCGGCGTTCCCTGCGAACGAAGAATTTGCACTGGATGCTGCGCAGCAATATTCCGGATACACGGTGGAAAAGCACAATGAATGATAATTGCCTGATTCTTGCCTTTGAAGACTATGCAGAGCCGGCAAAAAGACTGGCACACTTTATCGGCTGCCCGTTTGCCCTGATCGATGTGCATCATTTTCCCGATGGCGAGAGCCGCCTGCGCCTGCCGGTGGATCTGCCGCAAAAGGTAGTGCTGTGCCGCAGCCTGAATGATCCCAACGAAAAACTTGTGGAGCTGATACTCGCCGCTGAGCATCTCCGCGGACAGGGCGTAGCGCAGCTGATACTCGTCGCGCCCTACCTGTGCTACATGCGCCAGGACAAGGCGTTTCACCCCGGCGAGGTTGTCAGCCAGACAATTATCGGCCACTTGCTGGCGAACTATTTCGATGGCGCCATCACCGTGGACGCGCACCTGCATCGAGTCCATCGTCTTCACGATGCGCTGCCCATGAAAACTGCCATCAACCTTACCGCCACCCGCCCCATGGCACAGTTTCTGGAACAAAGGAATTTGCGTCCTGTGCTGATCGGTCCTGACGGGGAATCGGAACAGTGGGTGTCCAGTATTGCGCAGCACGAAGGCCTCGACTACTGTATTGCGCAGAAAGAACGCCTGGGTGACAAACAGGTGGTGGTCACCATGCCAGCCTGTGAAGTCAAGGGCAGGGATGTCGTGCTGGTGGACGATGTGGCGAGCACAGGGCGTACGCTGGAAGCCGCAGCCCGACAATTGCAGGACGCATCACCCGCTTCACTGTCCGTCATGGTCACCCACGCCCTGTTTCTGGATGATGCCGTACAGCAGCTTCAGGCTGTCGGTGTGGAAAACATCTGGAGCTGCGACAGCATCCCTCACGCCAGCAACCGGATTCACCTGGACGAATTGCTCGGCGAGGCATTGCAGGAAGCGCTGACAGCGTAATCAGAGGCATGCACGCGGGTCCTGGCGAACGTGATGCACCGGAGAAGCACAGGATTCCAGCCTAACCGGCAGATCGATAGAACTCAGGGCACCTGCTTGAGCGCCCTCACCTTTTCCATGAGATCAGGCGCATCCCATTCCCGCCCGCCAACCGCTCGGTAGACCTTTCGACCCCACTGATCGACGACAAAGGTCGTGGGCAATCCCTTGACATCCCAGGCTTCGCTGACACTGGAATCCGTATCCAGCAGCAGAGGAAATTCCACCGGATAACTGGCGGTGAATTCAAAGATGGCATCCTCATCCTCTCCCACATCGATTGCCAGCATCTTGATACCTTCTTCGCGCAACTGCTCCCAGGCACGCTGCATGGACGGCATTTCGGCGCGGCAGGGCGGACACCAGGTCGCCCAGAAGTTCACGATGATCACGCTGCCCTTGTAGTCGCTGAGCTGATGAACATTGCCATCGGCATCCCTGAGTTCAAAGGCCGGGGCGCTGGGCTTGTCCGGCAGCGGTGTCAGCCCCCTTCCCGTGGCCAGAGCCCCACCGGCAAACAGCAGGACAATCAGAACTGTAAATACGGTTTTAAACATGGTTACTCTCTAGTTCAGTTTTTCCGGGGCGCATTGCAGACCGGAAAGGGTTGCTTCGACGGGCTTGCCGTCGAGCAGTATCTTCAGATGCAGATCGAAACTTTCACCTGGCGGCAAGCCATACACCGTCATACCCCAATTATAGTCGCCCGGCTGAAAATGCTGCACCGTGGGCATCAGCGACCAGTTCAGGGCAATGCGTGCTGCCTGGGGAACCACTTGATCCTGCAGCCTCTGCTTCCAGTATTCTCGAACCAGCAACTGGCTTTTCTTACCTTTGTGCACCACTTTCCAGGTCGTCAGATCAAAATCCAGGGGCAGGCTTCCATCATTGCGGAACATGGAACCAAAAAAGCAGGAAGTGGCCAGTTCGTTGGCAATTTCAGCGGGAAACCCCCGCCCCTGCAGATAGGCGCGGGTCTGATCCGGTAATCGCTGCACCAGGCGCAACGACACTCCGTCGTGATTCCACTGCCAAGTGCGCAACCCTGTTTTTTCGCCCACCTCCATCGTCACGGACGCAGCCGACAGTCCCATCCAGAAAAGCGGCAGCAAAACAGCAATCAGGAATTTCATATCAGCGCTGCTTCGCTGTATCGACAGGATGACCTTCCAGCCGCCATTCCGGCAGACCACCATCCAGCCGGACAGCGGCCAGACCTTTGTCTCTCAGCAAAGCAACAGCATCAAAAGCAAGTACGCAATGAGGGCCGCGGCAATAGGCTACCACTTCCTGACCGTTGTCCAGCTCATCCAGTCGGGCCTCCAGCTCGGCCAGAGGCACATTGATTGCTCCGGGAACATGGCCTGCTTCATATTCTTCGGTCGGGCGTACATCCAGCACAGTCACCAGCCCTTCCCTCGCCCTTTTCAGCAACTCCTCCGCCGGCAGGGGTTCGAGGTTGTCCTTGACCGTGAGGTAGCTCTGTATGAGTTGCTGAACATCAGCCAGATGTCTTTCGGCCACTTCGCGAACCGCATTGAGCAGCGGAGGTACATCATTGCCACTGATGCGGTAAATGACTTTCTGCCCTTCCTTCCGTGAACTGACCAATCCCGCCTGACGCAATTGCTGCAAATGCTGTGAAGTATTGGCGACACTCAGGCCGGACAGCTTTGCCAACGCATCGACGCTGCGTTCGCTTTGTGCCAGAAATTCCAGCAATTCCAGACGGTGACCGTTGCTCAACGCCTTGGCAACTCGCGCAAACTGGGCAAAAAGGGCTTTTTTGAAATTGCCGACTGACATCCTTACCTCGACATCCGCTCTATTGTTCGTTAGATTGATTGAATAATACACACAAGCATGTTCATCCCTCAATCCTTAGTTTTTATCCGTCACCGCCAGGTATACAGCAAATGGATCAGAAAACACGACTGCTGTTCGTCTACAATGCCGATTCCGGCGCGTTCAATACCCTCGCGGACATGGGACACAAACTTTTTTCGCCGCAAACCTATTCCTGTTCGTTGTGCACCTTAACCCATGGAATTTTCAGGGAAAAGTCGCAATGGCGCGAGTTC
>DRLF01000121.1 GCA_011051425.1 Thiolapillus brandeum
CTGGCGCCGGACTTCCTGGCAAATCATCTGGACAAGGACTACAAGACTCTCGCGCGGGACATCCTGTCGGCCTTCGGCGTGGATCTCGAAGACGGTCTGGTGGAAGCGGCCCTGTCCACCTATGATGGTTTCGATGATCCGGAGAATCCTGTTCCCGTGGTGCAGATTGGCGAGCGGCTGCATGTCAGCGAGCTCTACCACGGGCCGACCCGGGCCTTCAAGGATATGGCCCTGCAGCCTTTTGGCGTGGTTCTGTCCGGCCTGGCCCAGGCGCGGGATGAACACTACCTGATCATGGCGGCCACCAGTGGCGATACCGGTCCCGCTGCCCTGGACACCTTCCGCAACAAGCCCAACATCAAGGTGGCCTGCCTGTATCCCGATGGCGGCACCTCCGATGTGCAGCGCCTGCAAATGGTGACCGAGGACGCGGCCAACCTGAAAGTCATCGGTATTCACGGCAACTTCGACGATGCCCAGGCGGCCCTGAAGGGCCTGCTGGGTTCCGAGCGTTTCCGCACCACCCTGGTGGAGAAGCATACCCAGCTCTCCGCCGCCAACTCGGTGAATTTCGGGCGCATCATCTTCCAGCTCATCTATCACCTTCACAGCTATCTGGAGCTGGTGCGCCAGGGGCATATCGAACTGGGAGAGAAAGTATATCTGGTGGTTCCCAGTGGCAACTTCGGCAATGCCCTGGGGGGCTACTATGCCTGGCGCATGGGCCTGCCCGTGGAAAAGATCGTCATTGCCTCCAATGCCAACAACGTGCTCACGGACCTGATCCACACCGGCGCCTACGATCTGCGCCAGCGCAAACTGATCGGTACCAGCTCGCCGGCCATGGATATCCTCAAGTCGTCCAACGTTGAGCGGGTGCTGTTCCACCTGTTTGGCGCGGAACGCACCCGGGAACTCATGCGCGAACTGGACGAAGAACAGCACTATCAGCTTACCGGGGACGAGCTGCAAGCCATGCAGTCTCTGTTCTGTGCGGACTTCTGCAGCGACGATGAGGGCAAGGCCTATATCAAGGAATACTTCGAACAGGGTTACCTCATGGATCCCCACACGGCCACCTGCATGAAGGCCCATGCCAGCTGCTGCGGCCAGCCCCTGCACGCCATTGTTTATTCCACCGCCGAGTGGACCAAGTTCTCGCCCACTATCGCCAATGCCCTGACCGGGGAAAGGGACGCGCATGATATCGATGCCCTCAAGACCATCGCCAGGCTCGCCAACACGGAGATCCCTGCGCGCATCGGTGAGCTGTTCAGCAAGCCCATCACCCAGACCACCCTGGTGGACAAGGAAGACATCGAAAAGGAAGTGCTGGCTTTCATCTGACGCTGATGAGGACTGCAGGCGCCTCCAGGGACCGGGACTTCAGCAAGGCATGAAATCATGATCCATCACCTGCTGGTTCCCGGCTTGCTGGAGCCGCCGCCCACAGCCGGTGAGTCCACTCCGGTTCTGCGGGCGCCTGCTCTCGAATTGCTGCTGTCCCGTGGAGATCAGGAGCCGGCGGCCGATAGACTGGAAACAACTCTTTTCGAGCTGTTTGGACTGGGCGACGGGGCGGCTGCAGCGCCGTTTTGCTGGCTGGCGGATTCCGGGGAAGAGGCGACGGGATGGGTAATGCAGGCAGCGCCGGTTTATCTGCGCGCCGACCGGGATCAGCTGTTGCTGTTTGAACTGGATGAGGAGCAGCTCAGCCTGGCGGATGCCGAGGCTTATGCAGCAGTATTCAATGAGCACTTTGCCGAAGACGGCCTGAAGCTTAAAATAGCTTCTCCCCTGCGCTGGTACCTGTTTCCGCAAAGGCCTGTCGAAGCCACATTCTCTCCTCTGTCCGAGGTGTCCGGACGCAGCGTCGCTGCTTTTATGCCTGAAGGAAAGGATGCAGCTTACTGGGCTGGGGTCGCCAACGAGATTCAGATGCTGTTCTTTCAGCTGGCAGAGAAGCGGGAAAACGAAATGCAGGGCGCTGTACCTGTCAGTGGCCTGTGGTTTAGCAGTGCCGGCACATTGCCTTCCGACAGGCCTGTGGCGCCGCTCGAGGCAGAAGGGGATGACTGTCTGCTTGCAGGGCTGATGCGATATGCAGCAGGAACCGATGCCCGGCATGCACTTCATTTCCTGGACGGAATGGAACGGGCCCGCCGACGGCAGGATGCCGGGGCCTGGCAGCAGGCACTGGACGATCTGGGCCATCGGCTCGACAGGCTGATGAGTGACGCGGACGAGCTTTATTTGTATGCAGGGTACGGAAAAGCCTACCATTGGAAAAAGCACATGAAATATCGCCTGTGGCGCAGCAGACAGCGGTTCGGATCGGTTCTTGCGGAATTGGAAAAAGGAAAACAGGTATGAGATTTGTTCTGACGATGGTTTTTCTGGGTATCTCCCTCGCGGGTTGTGAGGAGAAGCCAAAGGAAGCGCCCCCGCCGCCACCTCCGGAAGTCACGGTTCTGACCGTGGTGGAAAAGGATACGCCGCTTTCCTTCGAATTCGTGGGCAAGACGGTCAGTTCCCGCAAGGTGGAAATCCGCTCGCGTGTCGAAGGCTTCCTGGAAAAACGGCTGTACCAGGAAGGTTCCAGGGTGAAGGAGGGACAGCCCATGTTCCAGATGGATGCCAAACCCTTCGAGGCGGATGTACTGGCGGCCAAGGCCGGCCTGGCACAGCAGGAAGCCCGGCTGAAGACGGCAACCATCAACCTCAATCGTGTGAGACCCCTGGCCAGGAAAAAAGCCGTGGCCCAAAAGGAACTGGATGAGGCCGAGGGCAACTATTATTCTGCCGCTGCCGCCGTGGAAGCGGCCAAGGCCAACCTGACACAGGCAGAACTGAAGCTGGGTTATACGCTGATCAAATCACCTGTCAGCGGTCTTTCCAGTTATGCGGTGCAGCAGGAGGGAGCCTATATCGGCATGGGTACGGGCAGCCTGCTGACCTATGTGGCGCAGATCGATCCGATGTGGGTGGAACTGAGCATTTCCGAAAATCAGACGCTCCAGTACGCAAGACAGAAACGGGCCGGACTCGTGCGCGCACCGGAGAATGACCGTTTCACCATCAAACTGTTGCTCGCAGACGGGCGCGAATATGCCCATGAGGGGGTGGTGACCTTTGCCGATGCCTCCATCAGCGAACAGACGGGTACCTTCCTGGTGCGTGCGGAAGTGGCCAATCCCGATGATATCCTGCGCCCTGGCCAGTTCGTACGGGTCCTGCTGCAGGGTGCGATCCGCCCCCATGCCATACTGCTGCCAAAAATCGCGGTGCAACAGGGAAAGAACGGCAGCTTTGTATGGGTGATCGATGAACAGGATAAGGCGCAGTACCGTGCGGTCGAACCCGGGCCGTGGCAGGGTGAAAACTGGTTCATCGATGATGGCCTGAAAGCAGGTGACAGGGTGGTTGTCGAGGGCGCGGGAAAACTGCGTGAAGGGGTGAAAGTCAGCATAGCAGCCGCAAAACCGGAAGAAGGCAAGGCCGCTGCCGGGGACAAACCCGCCTCATGATTTCCGAGGTTTTCATCAAGCGGCCGGTACTGGCATCCGTACTGTCCATCATCATCGTCATCGCCGGTCTGATCTCCCTGGTGGGTCTGCCCATCACGCAGTATCCGGAGATCACGCCGGTGCAGGTCACCGTATCCGCCAGTTACCCGGGAGCGGATGCGGAGACGGTGGCGGACAGTGTAGCCGGTCCCCTGGAAACCCGCATCAATGGCGTGGACAACATGTTGTACATGCAGTCCACCAGTTCGGCCACGGGGCAGATGACGCTCACCGTCTATTTCGATATCGACACGGATCCGGATACCGCGGAAGTGCAGGTCAACAACCGGGTCAATCAGGCGCTGCCAGAACTGCCGGACGTGGTGCGCAATGCCGGGGTGACGGTGGAGAAACGTTCCTCCAGTTTTCTCATGCTCATCGGCATACTCTCTCCGGACGATTCAAAGGACGAAGCCTTCCTGGGGAATTACGCCAATCTCTATGTACTGGATGAAATCAAGCGCGTACCCGGCGCCAACCAGGCGCAGGTCATGGGCCTGCCTGATCTGGCCATGCGGCTGTGGCTGGATCCGGATCGCATGGCGGGGCTGAAGCTTACCGCCAAAGACATTCAGGTTGCGGTGAGTCAGCAGAACCAGCAGTTCGGTATTGGCAGCCTGGGGCAGTCGCCGACAACGGAACCTGTCGAAATGACCTTTCCCGTGGTAACCGCGGGGCGCTTTTCCACCGAGCAGGAATTCAATGACATCATCCTGCGCGCGGATTCCAAAGGCACGGCCATCGTGCGCCTGAAAGACGTGGGACGGGCCGAGCAAGGACTTAAGGCATACATGCTGCGCTCATCACTCAACGGCAAGGCGGCGACGTTCATCGCGGTCTATCAGCAGCCGGGATCCAACGCAGTGGATGTCTCCAACCGCCTGCGCGCCCTGATGGAAGAACTGAAAAAGAGCTTCCCCCAGGGCGTCGACTATACCATCTCCCTCGATACCACCAAGTTCGTGCAGGCGTCCATCGACGAAGTGACCGAGACCCTGATCGTGGCCATCATCCTCGTGGTGCTGGTCACCTACCTGTTTCTGCAGAATATCAATGCCACGCTGATCCCGACCATCGCCATCCTGGTATCCATCGTGGGTACTTTCGTGGGTATGCTGGCCCTGGGTTTCTCCATCAATCTGCTCACTCTGTTCGGCCTGGTGCTGGCAATCGGTATCGTGTGCGACGATGCCATCGTGGTGGTCGAGAACGTCGAGCGCAATCTGAAGGAATTCAGCATGACGCCCATGGATGCGACCATAACCGCCATGAAGGAAGTGACCGGGCCGGTGATCGCAACCACCCTGGTGCTGATGGCAGTGTTCGTGCCCGTGGCCTTTCTTGGTGGAACCACCGGTGTGCTTTACCAGCAGTTCGCCATCACTATCGCCATATCTGTTGCGATCTCCAGCTTTATCGCGCTGACCCTGACACCTGCGATGGCAGCTATCCTGCTCAAGCCCCGTGATGAAATCAGCTCAGGCTTTTTCGGCTGGTTCAACCGTATGGTGGAACGCATGACGGCGGTCTATGCCACCGGTGTGCGCTGGGTGATGAAGTTCGGCAAGACGGCGCTGCTGTTCGTGATCGCCATGCTGGTGGTGCTTTACCTGCTGTTCCGTATCGTACCCAGCAGTTTCGTGCCTTCGGAAGATCAGGGTTATCTGTTCGCTGCGGTGATGCTGCCCGATGGCGCCAGCCTGGACAGGACACAGGCGCTGACACAGAAAGTGGCGGACATGTTCAGTGAGCATCCGGCCGTGCAGGATGCTTCCGCCCTGGCGGGATTCAGCTTCATCGACGGTCAGTTCAAGACCAATGCGGGAACGGTTTTCATCGCCCTGAAGGATTTCAACCTGCGGCAGACGCCCGAGTTGTCTGCGTCGGCCGTGCTGGGCCAGTTGCAGCCCCGCCTCAACAGGCTGAAGGAAGGCGTGGTGATCAGTATCAACCCGCCGTCCATTCCCGGGCTGGGTTCCCAGGGTGGATTCGAATACTGGCTGCAGAACCTGGGAGCGGGCAACGCGGCGGATCTTGCCGCGACCACGCGCAAGCTCATCGAGGAAGCGAAACAACGGCCCGAGATCACGCGCCTCACCAGCACCATCAACGCGGCTTCACGCCAGCTCATGACCTATGTGGACCGGGTCAAGGCGGAGACCCTGGGTGTGGCTGTCTCCGATGTCTATGCGTCCCTGCAGACGCTGTTCGGTTCCCTGTACGTAAGCCAGTACAACAAGTTCGGCCGTGTCTGGCAGGTCATACTGCAGGCCAGTCCCGAGTACCGGGAAAAGCCGGAGGATATTCAGAACATCTTCGTGCGGCAGCACAGCGGGAAAATGGTGCCGCTGTCGGCCATCGTCAGCACCGAATACCACCAGGGACCGGACCTGGTGTCCCGGTTCAACGGTTTCATGGCAGCCAAGATCACCGGTGATGCCGCGCCGGGCTACAGCTCGGGAGAGGCGATCAGCACCATGGAGCAGTTATCCCGGCAAGCACTGCCGGCAGGTTATGGCTATGCCTGGTCCGGGCAGGCCTACGAAGAGAAGAAATCCGGCGGCACCTCCGCCATTATCTTCGGTTTTGCCCTGGTCATGGTGTTTCTGATCCTGGCGGCACAGTACGAACAATGGTCGCTGCCGGCGGCGGTGCTCAGTGCGATTCCTTTCGGAATCTTTGGTGCATTGCTCACGGTCTGGCTGCGTGGCATGGAAAACGATGTCTACTTCCAGATCGGCCTGGTCACCCTGATAGGGCTGTCAGCCAAGAATGCCATACTGATCGTGGAATTCGCCGAACTGAAATACAATGAGGGGCTGTCGCCCTTCGAGGCGGCGCTGGAGGCAGCACGCCTGCGGCTGCGCCCCATTCTCATGACGTCCCTGTCGTTCATCCTGGGCGCCATGCCCCTGGTACTTGCCAGCGGTGCAGGCGCGAACGCCAGGCATTCCATCGGTACCGGCATCATCGGGGGCATGGTGGGAGCAACGACCCTGGCGCTGTTCTTCGTACCGCTGTTCTTCTATCTCATCAGGAGTGCAAAGGAACGCCTGGGCGGAAAGGAGAAAACTGCGATATGAAACGCCTGTTGAAACAAAGCATCATTGGCCTGTCCATGGCGGTAATGGCGGGCTGCACGACCCTGGGACCGGATTACCAGCCGCCCGAGGTAGATGTACCACAGCAATGGCAGACTTCCCTGGAGGAAATTGCCACAGTCGCCGATACCCAGTGGTGGAAGCTGTTCAATGATCCGGTGCTGGATGAACTGATCCGCCTGGCGCTGGAGAACAACCGTGACCTGCGCATGGCTGCCGCCCGCATCCGTGAATATGCGGCACGCGTGGATATCGCACGTGCCGGTCTGTATCCCAACCTGGGATACGGAGCGAATGCTGCCAGAAGCCAGGGCTCCCGCAACACCCCCGGTGCAGCGCCAGACGGCATGAGCCGGGTCGGGGACAGCTACCAGGCTGCGCTGAGCGTGGGCTGGGAGCTGGATCTGTGGGGCAGCATACAGCGTGGCACGGAAGCGGCCCGGGCCAATCTGCTCGGGGCAGAGCACGGGCGCAGGGCGCTGGTGCTGTCGCTGGTTTCCAGTGTTGCCACGGCCTATATCGAACTGCTGAGCCTCGACCGTCAGCTGGAGATTGCCAGGAATACACTGAAACGCCGGGCGGAGAACGTGGATCTTTTCAGGCTGCAGTTCGAAGGTGGCGTGGTCTCCGAACTGGAAGTGGCACAGGCGCGGGCCGAATATGAAACCACGGCTATCCTCATACCCGCCATCGAACAGCAGATCAGGATTACCGAATTCAACCTTTCTGTGCTCCTGGGACGGAACCCGGGTGCGATCGTCCGGCATGCCAGCATCGATGACCTGGTGCTGCCACAGGTTCCGGGAGACCTGCCTTCACAGTTGCTGCTGCAGCGTCCTGATATTCTCCAGGCCGAGCAGGATCTGATCGCGGCGAATGCCCTCATCGGTGTGGCCAGAGCGGCCTACTTCCCCCACATTTCCCTGACCGGCCTGCTGGGGCTGGCCAGTGCAGAGCTTTCAACCCTGTTGGACGGTGCATCAGGCATCTGGAATGCCGGGGCTGCGATGGCGGGGCCCATCTTTTCCGGTGGCGAACTGGATGCCCGGCTGCGGGTGTCCGAAGCGGTGCAGCAACAGTTGCTGCAGGCCTACCTGTCCACCATACAGCGTGCATTTTCCGATGTGGACAAGGCGCTGATCTCCGCCCAGAAACTTCGTGAGGTGCTCGACGCTAGCAAACGCCAGGTCAGCGCGCTGAAGGACTATACCAGATACGCCAGGGAGCGTTACGACGAAGGCTATGTCAGCTACATCGAGGTGCTCGATGCCGAGCGGCGCCTGTTCGATGCGGAACTGGAATTCACCAAGCGTCAGGGGAATTCCTATGTGGCCCTGGTAGCAATCTACCGGGCCATGGGCGGTGGCTGGGTCGGAACAGCGGAAGCCGTGGCTGATGCGGTGGATTTTCCTGCCAAAGATGCCGGCGAGCCGCGGCGCTGGTGGGATTACCCGCCGGCCACGGAGCCGGCATCCAAGAAGCAGCCCTGAGCCTTAGCAATATCATTGCCGGATCAACAGCTGCCCAGCCGGTCGATCTCCTTGTACAGATGGCAGTCGGTGGTGTGGTCATTGACCATGCCCACGCCCTGCATGAAGGCATAGCAAATTGTCGATCCGACAAACTTGAAGCCGCGTTTTTTCAGGTCTTTCGCCATGGCGTCGGATGCTTTCGAGGTTGTGGGTACTTCTGAAGCCTTTGTCCAGGCATTGCGAACCATGCGGCCATCGACGAACCGCCAGATGTAGCTGTCGAAACTGCCGAATTCCTCCTGAACCGCAAGGAATGCCTGGGCGTTGCTCACTGCAGATCTGACCTTGAGGTGGTTGCGTACGATGCCCGGATTGGTCAGCAAGGCTTGGATCTTCTTTTCCGGGTAGCGGGCTATCTTGTTTGCGTCGAAGTTGTCGAAGGCGGCACGGTAGTTCTCGCGCTTGGCGAGAATGAGCGACCAGCTCAATCCTGCCTGGGCGCCGTCCAGAATCAGTGATTCGAACAGGATGCGGTCATCATGTACAGGCCGTCCCCATTCCCTGTCGTGATAGGCCTGCTCCAGCGGGCTGGCATCAGCCCAGGTGCAACGCCTCAGACTCAATGATAGCTCCGCATCTGCCCCACGAGTACGCCCTGTATCTGCACCTGTTCAGGCAGGAAACTCATGGGTTGCATCTCGCTGTTGGCAGGGTGGAGGATGACTTTGCCGTTCTGCTGTTCGATGCGCTTGAGGGTGGCCTCTTCGCCATCCACCAGGGCTACCACGATCTCGCCGTTGTGGGCATGATCGCGCTGTTCGATGACGACCCAGTCACCATCCAGGATGCCTTCGTCGATCATGGAATCACCCTTGACCTCGAGCACATAGCAGGGATTTTCTGTGCGCAGGGGCGGGGGCACGGTGATGGTCTCGGGGGTGCTGACGGCTTCGATGGGCTGGCCGGCGGCAATGCGCCCGTAGAGGGGCAGCTCGTTGAGATCGGGATCGATGGCATCATCGTCCGGCTGGGTCAGCCGGACGCCGCGGCGCTGGTTGTTCATGGGTTCGATCAGCCCTTCCTTGATCAGCGCCTGAAGCTGCTTGTGAAGGGAACCGCGGGAACTCAAACCCAAGGCTTCGCAAAGCTCGTTCAGCGTGGGAGGGTGAGGAAATTCATGCAGGTGAGTCAGCAGGTATTCATAGATTTCCTGCTGGCGGCGGGTCAGGCTGGGCATGTTCATGGAAACGTCCTCTGTGCTATGTTTGTTCTATTGTAGAACAAAACAGAAACTTTTGCACGGGTCTCGGTAAATCACCCAGGACCACGTCGTTTAAGCTCCTAAATTATTGATAAGGCTGGGGTGGCATCTGCTCGGAAAAACGCCGTAAATACATCCATGTAGGCTCCGCGTCGGCATCCCTGCCTCCGATGTTCTCCGAGCAGATGCCACCCCGGCCCAAAACTTAGATGACGGGATCCTGGCAAATCACCGCCGGATGGCAGCAATTTTCCGCGATTTACATGGGGCGGCCTGATAAAATAAACGATTGTATTTTCCTGTGACGACAAACCAATGACTGTCAGAACACGTTTTGCTCCCAGCCCCACTGGCTACCTCCACGTGGGTGGAGCCCGCACGGCGCTCTTTTCCTGGCTGCATGCGCGCAAGCACGGCGGCCAGTTCGTGCTGCGTATCGAGGATACTGACCTGGAGCGCTCCACCGCGGAATCCGTGAATGCCATCCTGGAAGGCATGACCTGGCTGGGGCTGGAATATGACGAGGGCCCTTTCTACCAGACCCATCGTTTCGACCGGTACAACGAAGTCATCGATCAGCTTCTGGAAAAGGGCCTGGCCTACCGCTGCGACTGTTCCAGGGAACGGCTGGAAAAACTGCGGGAAGAACAGATGGCGCGCAAGGAGAAACCCCGCTATGACGGTTTCTGCCGCCACCGGGAAATCGATCCCGGTCATCCCCATGTGGTCCGTTTTCACAACCCTGATGAAGGCGTGGTCGAGTTCGATGACCTGGTGCGCGGTCGCATCAGCGTTGCCAATACCGAGCTGGACGATCTCATCATCCGGCGCAGCGATGGCACGCCGACCTACAACCTGACCGTGGTGGTCGACGATGCGGACATGAACATCACCCAGGTGATTCGTGGTGATGACCACATCAACAACACGCCACGTCAGATCAACCTGCTCAACGCCCTGGGCCTGAAAGTGCCCGAGTATGCCCATCTGCCCATGATTCTCGGCGACGATGGCGCACGCCTGTCGAAAAGACATGGTGCGGTGAGTGTGATGCAGTACATGGAAGAAGGTTTTCTGCCCGAAGCGCTGCTCAACTACCTGGTACGGTTGGGATGGTCCCATGGTGATCAGGAGATCTTTTCCCTGGATGAAATGGTGGAGCTGTTCGATCTCGCCGAAGTCAACAGGGCGCCTTCGGCATTCAATACGGAAAAGCTGCTGTGGATCAACCAGCACTACCTCAAGTCCGATGATCCGAAACGCATTGCGCGGCTGCTGTCGCCCCATCTGGGCAAGCTGGATATCGATCCCACCGAAGGCCCGGATCTGGTGCAGGTGGTTGAAGCACAGCGGGAACGCGCCAGCACCCTGGTGGAACTGGCGCGGATCAGCGCCTTCTATTACCGGGATTTCGATACCTTCGAACCCAAGGCGGCAAAAAAGACCTTGAAGGAAGCTGCACTTGAGCCCCTGGCGCTGGTACGCGCCCGGCTGGCGGAACTTTCGGAATGGAACCGGGAAGACATTCACGAGGTGATAGACAGCGCTGTCAAAACCCTGGAGGTGGGCTTTGGCAAAGTGGCCATGCCTGTGCGGGTTGCCGTCACCGGTGGTGCGCCGTCACCGGATCTGGATCTCACCATGGAAATGATCGGTCAGGCAGCCTGCCTGCGCCGCATCGACAAAGCCATCGACTACATACAGAAGCTGTCATGACAGAAAACAACAAACCAACAAACTTCATCCGCCAGATCATCGAAGAAGACCTGGCCAGCGGCAAACACAGCAGCATACGCACCCGTTTTCCCCCGGAGCCCAACGGCTATCTGCATATCGGCCATGCCAAGTCCATTGTGCTCAATTTCGGCGTGGCGGAAGACTACAACGGCCAGTGCAACCTGCGCTTCGACGACACCAATCCCCACAAGGAGGATGAAGAGTACGTGGAAGCCATCAAGGATGATGTGCGCTGGCTGGGGTATCAGTGGGCGGGGCAGTACTTCGCCTCGGACTATTTCGAGCAGCTGTATCAGTTTGCCGTGGAGCTCATCGAAAGCGGCAAGGCCTATGTCTGTGACCTGAATGCCGACCAGGTGCGCGAGTACCGTGGCACCCTCACCGAGCCCGGCAAGGACAGCCCCTTCCGGGACCGCAGCGTGGAAGAGAATCTTGACCTGTTCAAGCGCATGCGGGCAGGCGAGTTCGAGGATGGCACACGCACCCTGCGGGCCAGGATAGACATGGCCTCTCCGAACATGAACATGCGGGATCCGGCCATCTACCGCATCCGTCGCGGGGCGGTGCATCACCAGACGGGTGATACATGGAGCATCTATCCCATGTACGATTTCACCCATCCGATCTCCGATGCGCTGGAAGGCATCACCCATTCACTCTGCACCCTGGAGTTCGAGGATCACCGCCCCCTGTATGACTGGATACTGGACAACATCACCATACCCTGTCATCCGCGACAGATAGAGTTCGCCCGGCTGAACCTGGAATACACGGTGATGAGCAAACGCAAGCTCACCCAGCTGGTATCCGAGGAACACGTGGAAGGCTGGGACGACCCGCGCATGCCCACCATTGCCGGACTGCGGCGCCGCGGCTATACGCCTGCCGCCATCCGTGATTTCTGCAACCGTATCGGCGTCACCAAATCCGACGGCACCGTGGAGATGAGTGTGCTCGAAGCCAGCATCCGCGAAGACCTGGACCGTACCGCGCCTCGCCGCATGACGGTGCTCGATCCCCTGCGCGTGGTCATTACCAACTACCCGGAGGAACAGGAAGAGATTCTCCAGGGACCCAACCATCCCAAGGACGAGTCCATGGGTACGCGTGAACTGAAATTCTCACGGGAGCTGTGGATAGACCGGGCAGATTTCCGCGAGGAAGCCAACAAGAAGTACAAACGCCTGATCACCGGTGGCGAGGTGCGATTGCGCAACGCTTACACCATCATCTGTGAAAAGGTCATCAAGGATGTCAGCGGTGAGATCAAGGAACTGCAATGCACTTATGATCCCAACACCCTGGGCAAGAACCCGGAAGGACGCAAGGTAAGAGGCGTCATCCACTGGGTTTCCGCGCTGTCGGCAGTGCCCGCCGAAGTGCGGCTGTATGACCGCCTGTTCACCGTGCCGGCGCCAGACGGCGATAAAGACAAGCCATTCCAGCAGTTCCTGAATCCCGAATCCCTGACTGTATGCCAGGCCATGCTCGAACCCGCACTGGCTGAAGCGGAACCCGGCGAGCGCTTCCAGTTCGAGCGCGAAGGCTATTTTTGCCGGGATACCAAGGCGGCCAATGCCGGGGAACTGGTATTCAACCGCGTGGTTACCCTGAGAGATTCCTGGGGCAAGGGATGAAGGGCAGCAGTGCAAAAAATCTTTCAAAAACTGTAGACAGGGAAAAATGACTGGATTATCATACGCGCCTCTTGAGGAAGCCTAAGGCACTGCAGAGGTTCCATAGGTACTTAAGCGGGGCCATAGCTCAGCTGGGAGAGCGCAACACTGGCAGTGTTGAGGTCGGCGGTTCGATCCCGCCTGGCTCCACCAACAATTTCAAGCGACAAGTTTACTTGTCCCCTTCGTCTAGAGGCCTAGGACACCGCCCTTTCACGGCGGTAACAGGGGTTCGACTCCCCTAGGGGACGCCATATAAACTAACCACTTGCAGAGATGTGAGTGGTTTTTTTATGTCCAGTGTCCCGGCTATCTCTGGTGTACCGGCAAGGCCGAATGTTGGTTTTGCAAACCGGAAACAGTTCTATTGCCGGGAAATTGTTTCACCTGAACGTTATGAAGAAACCAGATATCAGAATCGTATCCGGCGGACAGACGGGCGTGGATCGTGCCGCCCTCGACGTGGCGCTGGAACTGGGGCTGCGCTGCGGCGGCTGGTGCCCCAAAGGCCGGCGTGCTCTGGATGGTCCCATTCCTGAGCGCTATCCAGTGAAAGAGACAGAAAGCGCTGACTATAGTGTGCGCACGCGCCTGAATGTGCGGGATGCCGATGCCACGCTGATCCTGAATTGTGGCGAACTCAGCGGCGGTACGGCCTATACTCTGCGTGTTGCCGAAGAACTGGGCAGAGCGGTGCTGGTGCAGGATATGGATCACGGGGGAAATGTGGCGCAGGTGCACAGCTGGCTTGAGGCTCACGGGGTTCGTGTGCTCAATGTTGCCGGTCCCCGGGAAAACAAGTGTCCCGGTATCTACAGCAGGGTGAGACATTTTCTGAGCCAGTTGCTGGCAGGCAGCTGAGCACCAGCCACCCAGAATTCCCGTATCCAGCGGTGGTATAATGATATAAATATTGTCATCGCGCAGCACCGAGGATTTCTCATGGAAAAAATAACCTGTTTCAAGGCCTATGACGTACGCGGCCGTATTCCTGACCAGCTCAATGAAGATATCGCCTATCGCATCGGCAGGGCCTACGCAGCGTTTCTCAATCCGAAAACCGTGGTAGTGGGGGAGGATATCCGTCTGTCCAGTCCCGGGCTGCTCAAAGCCGTGGTTCGCGGACTCACGGACAGTGGGGTGAATGTCAAGGAACTGGGACTGTGTGGTACAGAGATCGTGTATTTTGCCACGGATCATTATGGCTATGACGGTGGCATCATGGTTACCGCCAGCCACAATCCCATGGACTACAACGGTCTGAAGTTCGTGCGGGAAGGCTCCCGTCCCATCAGCGCCGATACCGGTCTGCAGGATATTCGCGAGCTGGCGGAGAAGAATGAATTTACCGATGCCGAACAGAAGGGCGCGGTGGAAAGTATCGAGTGGAAAGACGACTATATTCGGGCGCTGCTCGGTTATGTCGACCTGGACAAGCTCAAACCCCTGAAGATCGTTGCTAACCCCGGCAATGGTGGCGCCGGCCCCATCATCGATCTGCTGGAAGAGCACCTGCCATTCGAATTCGTGCGCATCAACTTCGAGCCGGATGGCACTTTCCCCAATGGCATACCCAACCCCATCCTGCCGGAGAACCGCCAGGCCACCATCGATGCGGTGCTGGAACACAAGGCGGATTTCGGGATCGCCTGGGACGGCGACTACGACCGCTGTTTCCTGTTCGACGAAACAGGCCGCTTCATCGAAGGCTACTACATCGTCGGCCTGCTCGCGGAAGCCTTTCTGGCCAAGCATCCCGGTTCCAAGATCATCTATGATCCCCGGGTTATCTGGAATACCATTGACATCGTTGAATCGGCGGGGGGCATTCCCATCCAGAGTGTTTCGGGGCATGCTTTCATCAAGCAGCGCATGCGCGAAGAGGATGCCATCTATGGCGGGGAGATGAGCGCACACCATTACTTCCGTGATTTCGCCTATTGCGACAGCGGGCAGATTCCCTGGCTGCTGGTTGCCGAGCTGATCAGTGTTAAGGGGCGCAGCCTGAGCAGCATGCTGGACGAGCGTATCGCCAAGTTCCCCACCAGCGGCGAGATCAATTTCAAGGTAAAGGATGCGGCTGAAGCGGTAAAAGCCGTGGAGGAGAAATATCTGCCTTCCGCCAAGCGCGTGGATCGCACCGATGGCCTGTCTCTGGAATACGATAACTGGCGTTTCAACCTGCGGGCTTCCAATACCGAGCCGGTGCTGCGCCTTAACCTTGAGACCCGTGGTGACCAGCAGCTCATGAAGGAGAAGACCGCTGAAATAAGCGAACTGCTGCGGAGCATGGCTGGCTGACGCCATTCGCGGGACGAAAAGGGGAACAGGGTGCGCATACTGGTTACCGGGCAACCGGCTTCAGGGCTGTTCATACTGGCAGCTTTGCTGCGCCGGATCTATGGCCTGGAGGACCTGAATGCGGTTGCGGGCGGGATGGCGGGCGACACACCGTCCCTGGCCGACTGGATTCAAACAGGCGGTTTCCCGGCTCGGGGCTTGCTGGCCGGACACTATGAGGCGGATGATGCCCTCCTGAAAGCATGCCGGGATCAGGGAGTCAGGGTGGTGTGCATGGCCCGTGACCCCTATGTCAATTTCGAAGTCATGTATGTGCATGCCAATGGCAGCCGGGGCATGCCGGCAGCGCCAGAGACAGCCACGCTCAAGGATGCCCCTCTCGATGGCCCGGATGTCGCCGCATTCATTGCGGGTGTGTATTCCCGCTACCTGGAAATGACCGCCCGCTGGCAGGCGGTCGATGACGCCCTGATGGTGCGTCAGGAAGACCTGGTTACGGCTCCTAAAATGTCCTTGAAGGCCCTGGCGTCGGAACTGGGAGAGATGGATGCCGGCATTCTGAATTCGGCTGTTCACGAGATCATGGAGGACCGCATTCAAGGCTCCGTGGGGAATTCCCTGTCCGATTCACGCCTGCCCGCTTCGGC
>DRLF01000122.1 GCA_011051425.1 Thiolapillus brandeum
CTGAGCTTGATGATCCTGGTCCAGTCCTCGCGCGGTTTGAAATCGATCTGCGCCCCGGAAATACGGCTGCGCACCATTTCGGCCATCTCCGCCGCCGTGGGTACAGGCGAAATGCCATTGATGAGGTAATTGACCATGCGGATGTTCTCGATGGGGGCGGAGGCAAGCTGAATCAGGGAATTGCCCGCATCCTCCACATGCACCACCGCCACGCGCGTATCCTCGGCCAGCTGGATGGTATAGGGCTTTCCGGCATGGGAATATTCGATCATCGACGAGATATAGTTGACGATCCCGCCGGCCTTGACTCCAGGCCCCACGATGGCCGGAAAGCGGATGCTGCGAAAATCCAGCCCGCGCTTGCGCTTGTACCAACGCCCCGCCCCCTCGGCATAGAGCTTGGTCACACCATAGTAGGAAAATGGCCGCTGCAGGGTCTTGTCGGTAAATATTTCATCATCGTCAAGATCATAGCCGAACACCCCCAGCGAACTGGAAAACAGCACCTGTTCCACCCCGAACTCGCAGGCGGCTTCGAAGAGATGCTGCACCCCGTTGATATTGATCCGTGTGCCTTCAAGAGGATCATCCTCGCACCAGTCGCCCAGAAACGCGGCAAGATGGAATATCCGCCGGGGCCGGATAAGTCCGATGGTTTCGCGCAGATGCCCGGGATCGGCAACATCGCCCTCGATATACTCTACCCTGTCGGCAATATCGGTCAGGCGGCGCGGATCGGGGTTCACATCCATCACGACAACCTTTTCTCTGTCCGCCTCTACCAGTTGATGCACCAGAGACGAACCCAACAGGCCCGAGCCGCCGGTGACAATCACTGAATCTTGTTCGCTCATGATCCGTTTCTCCTGTTTTTCATCGCGTTACTGGAAATCATAAGCCGATACGATCGGCGGTCGATCCAGCGTCTTGTCACGGAAATACTCGTAAAAGCAGATCCCCAGGTAACCCCCCGAGACGTTGAATACCTGATCATAGCCACGATGCTGCAGGGCGCACACCGCGCTATAGGAGCGCTGTCCTGAACGGCAGTGAACATAAACGGGCTGATCGGTGGGAATTTCATCCAGCCGCTGGCGCAGCTCCGAAAGGGGTACATGGTGGGCGCGCAACAAATGACCTGCATCCCATTCCTCCTGCTCCCGCACATCGAGAATGAAGGCTCCGGCATCGTGCAGTTTACGGATATCATTCACCCGAACCTGCTGAAAAGTACCGTGCAATATGTTCGACGCCACATACCCGGCCATGTTGACCACATCTTTGGCTGATCCGAAGGGCGGCGCATAACACAGTTCCAGATGCTTGAGCTGATCCACGCTCGCCTTGGCGCTGATCGCTGTAGCAATCACATCGATCCGTTTGTCCACATTGCCGCGTCCGATGGCCTGGGCGCCCAGAATGCGCCCTGTGGGTTTTTCGAACAGAATCTTGAAATGCAGCTCCTCGGAATCCGGCATCAGTCCGACCTTGTCCTTGGGCACGATCATCACATGCTCGAAGGAAGCGCCCATCTCCCGCAGCTGCCGTTCATTCAGACCGGTGGACGCGGCATTGTAGCCAAACACCTTGACCACCGATGACCCGATATAGCCTCCGTAATGCACCGGAATGCCGTGAATATGATCGGCCACGGCCCGGGCCTGCCGCTGGGCGGGTCCCGCCAGCGCCAGCGAGCCATACTTGCCCGACAGCGGGAAATAAACCTCGATGGCGTCACCCACCGCATAGATATCGGGATCAGCCGTGCGGTAATTGTGATCCACCTTGATGAAACCCGCCTCCGAAAGCGCCAGTCCCGCCTTGCCGGCAAGCTCACTTTCAGGCTGCACGCCGATGCTCAGAACCACGACTTCGGAGCTTATGCGCCGGCCTGAGGATAAAACCACGGTATCGGTATCGAATGCCTCGACGCGATCCCCAACCACCAGATCGACGCCCTGATCCAGCAGTTCCTTGTGCAGAATCTGCACCATTTCATCATCGAACTGGGCCAGGATCTGCGGGGCCGCTTCGACCAGGGAAACACTCTGCCCCGCCTCGACAAGATTCTCGGCCACTTCTATGCCAATGAACCCGCCGCCAACGATGGTCACGCGCGTCGGCCCGATGCGGTCGATGGCCTGTTTCAGTTTTTCGATATCCACCACATTCCGGACCGTGAACACGTTGGCCTTTTCCATACCGGGAATCGGCGGAACCACGGGGCGCGCCCCCGGCGACAGGATCAGTTTGTCATAGGATTCACGGTAGGTTTCCCCGTTTTCCAGGTCACGCACTTCGACCTGCCTGTTTTCACGGTCGATGGAAATCACCTCGTGGCGTACGCGCGCATCGATGTTGTACTGGCCACGAAACTTTTCCGGCGTCATCAGCAGCAGATCCTCGACCCTGGCCACCGTGCCGCTCAGATAATAGGGCAAGGAGCAGTTGGAAAAGGAAACATGCGGCCCCTTCTCGAACATGATGATTTCGTCTTCCTCGCTGAGTCTGCGACAGCGCGCAGCGGCAGAGGCCCCGCCTGCGACGCCTCCGACAACCAGTATTTTTTTTACCATTTCGTTCTCCCGTGATTTATGTTTTCAGCACCGTGACAGCTGCAGAAGCGCTGTTATTTCCCTGATATAAAGTATGGGTTACTCGATCATTCAAATCCTGGCTTACACGTTCTCCATGCCGGTTTACATTGATTCCAAACTTGGCTGAAAATGTAACAGTAGGCATTGTGTGCAGCAATTGTCATTTAGCGACATTGTTGTTATTCTCAATGCAACACTTCACAAAAGTTAAGAATGGATGCCTGACAATATTCCCTTGTTGCGTGCAGGTGTAATGGACCCCATCGTATTAATGGTGGAGCGGATGGGACTTCCGACGCGAAAAATGTTTCGTGATGCCGGCCTCCCCGACCTGCCCTGGGATGAGGTGAATCCATACCAGGCTGTTTCTCTCAAAGCTAGCATGGATTTTCTGGAGCATGTTGCTGACACACAGGGACTTCCGCTTTTTGGCATGCAGGTTGTTGAAGAGCAGTCCCTTAAACGCATTCGATCTCTGCCACTGCACTACCGTGATTGCGCAAACCTCAAGCAGCTGATCGGACAGTTCATCAGGCAGGCGCAACAGCAAAGCAGCCTGGCAGACTATCGCCTGATCGGGGATGGGGAGTTCGTCTGGCTGATTCAGTGGGGCTTGATTCCCGGCCAGCCTTATCTGCAAACAGATTTGTTCACCGTGTCGGTCCTGATCCAGCTGATACGAAGCGTAACGGGTAGTAGCTGGCTGCCATCTATTATTCACTTTTCAGGGCCACCGGTCAGTGTCATCAGCGACAGCGACGAACTGAACCCTTGTGAAATCCGCTTCAACCAGCCAAACAGGGGAATCGCCTTTCCGCGCGAGTTGCTGTGCCATCGGGTAGAGGCTTCTGTCGAGGAAAACATCGTGTCAAGCCATGATGACGCTGAACCTCTGCCTGACCAATACCTTGGCAGACAACTCGAATCCCTGTTACCCGCCTATCTGTCCATGCCCGGTTTCAATCATGCGACGATCGAGCACATTGCCGGCATGAGTTTCCGCACACTGCAGCGCAAACTGCGAAAAGAGGGACAAACCTACTCCAGTATTCTTGAGCGGGTTCGCTTGCGACTCAGCCAGGAGATGCTCAGTAAGAATGACCAGAAGATATTGGACATTGCCCGTCAACTGGGTTACAGCAATGCGCCCAACTTCATCCGCGCTTTTCGCAGCTGGACTGGTGTCAGTCCCGGCGAATACCGGGCGTATCGAGAGACATCCCGCCGCGCCTGACTGGAAAGCTTTATGGTTCCGCCCCCTAAAACTGAGCAATATCCGGCATCTGGGCGGAATAGGCCAGGTTGGTTTCATTGGCGTCTGATCAGGTTCCGAATTGCACGTTGAATAATTATCCCCCGGCAGGGAGGGATTTTTTCAATATCCAGCCAGCCCGCATATCTCACCATAACGCTCGAAAATCCCGGTAATCAAAAGTTTGCTGTAAACAAGCTTGGAACAAGCTGTCACCACAATGCTATGCGGTCTAGAACCGGTAAGTGATACCGATGACTGGGCCGAAAGTCACCGTGTCATAAACATAGCGGTTGCGTTTGCCTTTGCTGCCCTCCGTATAATCGACCCAGAGGGATTTGAAACGCAGGTTCAACTGCCAACTATCATTGATGTCGTAGAGCGCCCCTATCTCGATGGCGCTGGTGAACTTCGAAGCCTTGCCGATATTGAAACCACCGATATCACCACGCAAGCGCAACCGCCAGTCTTCGTTCAGGGGCATCACCCAAACGGCACCCACGATAGGATCATACCAGTCGATGGTACGGGACCTGTCCCGGGTTTCCGCTCCATTGCTGGTCAGGGCCGCATCCAGAATAAAATCGATGCTGGTATGCCACCACCGGACGCCCGCGAAATAATCGATGTATCCCCTTTCGATCCGGCTTCGGTGGGTGGCGATGGCCTCCATGACACCCTGGTAGATGCCCGCGGAACTGCTGATCTTGAGTGGCTTCCGGAATATCTCGGTATCCTTTCCGAGATCCATGAACGCATAATCGATCCAGAAACCCCAGTCGTTGTCGTGATGCCCCTCGAAATGAGCCATAGCTCCCATTTTCAGGTTATCGAAGATGTCCTTCGGGGTCACATCCAGTTTCACGGAAGCGGAATCTTCCTTGTGGCCGACGCGGTAACCGAGCTGGGCATCTCCCTGTATCCAGGTAGGCACCACATAGAGCTGGAGTCCGTAATGCCAGTCTGCCCCGGAATCAGACTCCGCCCTCACCTGGGAAGGCAACACCCAAGCAAGAATCAGGGCAACAATCATTACCAGTTTTTCACTACGATTTTTTTTCATCTTCATTCAGCAGGAAACACCTCCTGCCCCTCAAATACCGTGCCCCATACATCAATATCCTTGATTATAGTCGGACCGATTATTATACGGATCCTCATCGAGGATAGAACAATCCGCCTTTTTTCTGCACGGATTCTTCCGATCTCCTCGCTGCATCGCCAGCGATGGGATCATGCTCTATCTATGACGCGTCCGGGAGCGCTGATGCTGTTTACTTGGCCTGCAGCGGCTGGCTCCAGCCTGAATATCTCACCAAAATACATCTAAACCTTGTTCATCAAATACTATTCTGTTGCTTACATTGAACATACGGGGGGTTTGCCTGGGACAAACTGTAACTCAGGAATGGACTGAATTTCCAGCAGTAAGATGCTGCAAAGTACAAGTGGCCTTTTCCGGGGGCGATATCACATCGAATGGTGGCATGTTGCTGTTGCGGGACATAGATCGGTGCCTGGGGTTGCTGGAGTAGGTCAATCGGTTGTTGCATGATCCACGCGATTCAGACCGGGTTATCCATTCTCAGTTGGGCCTGCTTCGCCAACACATCTACGGCTTGTGCCTGGGGTATGAAGACCTCAATGACCACCAGGATCTGCGTCTTGATCCCGCCTTGCAAACGGCGGTCAACCAGGATACGCCCCTGGCCAGCCCAGCGAACTTGTGCCGACTGGAGAACCGCATCAAGGACGCAACAATTGGGCCTGTTTGCCAATCGGACATCCACCCATGCATGGTGGGCCAATCAATTTCGCCTGCTGCTCTCCTCTCTGGCCTACGTGCTGATGGATGCTATTCGCCGCCAGGCGTTCAAGGGCACGAAACTGGCCTATGCCCAGATGACCATGATTCGCCTGAAACTCCTCAAGATCGGCACCGTCATTCTGCGCAATACACGGAGTGTCTATTTTCTCCTCTCCAGTGCCTATCAGCATCAATCCCTGTTTCTGAATGCCGCCGCTCGGCTCCGGCCCACATAAGCTCAACGGAGTGCTGCCCCGGCACGATGATAAACAATGGGGGAAGAAGGGGAAGTTGTGTCTTTAGATAAGGAATCCACCTGGAAAAGCGTCCATTCCCAGGTTCCACCACGTCAACGGCCCGGGTTCAGGGTTATGAGGTCAATCCCTGGTGCTTGATGAAATGTTCAGGCTAGAAGTAACAGGCGAGCTCCACCTGCATATAGTCATCCTGGCGGAAAGGATATTGCAGATCCTTTTCGTCCACGTTCAGCCAGCTGCGTAACTGTACCGTCAGCAGATAGGCCTGACCAAAACGCCTGCTGGCCTCGATGTTCAGCAGTGTCGAACCGTTCTCCCAGTCCACGATGGTTCCGCCCAGTATGGCCAGGCTCTGGGCGTCGTTGGCCGTCCAGCGCAACCCCAGAAACAGATCGTGATTGAACGGCGTGGCCGCTTCGTCACCCCGATCATCCAGCATCAGCTCGGCGACCACTCCCAGATCGGCCTGGGTTTCCATGATGCCAACCTTCGTATATTCGAATCCCCCGGTAAGCGCATAGAAGGCTTCGTCCTGTCCATTGCGGTACAAGGCTTCCAGCTTCCACAACCATTCGCCCAGTGTCGCCTGAAGGTCAACGCTGGCCTGCTCGATCTGCTCATAATACGGCGCCAGCACCAGTTCACCCTGCGGCGTGAAGGCCGGCCTGAACAGGGGGTCCCGCCCTGTTCCCTGGAACCAGGACACGCCCATGTCCCATTCACCGATATAGTGCGACCAGCGCAATGCATAGTCCACATGGCGCTGCTCTGCAGAAGACTCGTAGGTCGCCAGATCGGGATCCACCCGGGGATGCGTGCGCAACCTGCCATCTTCACCGGGGAAGGTACGTTCGCGAAAACCGGGCAGCAAAAAGAAATCCAGGGTTCCCCAGTCCTTTTCCAGGGACAGCTTCGCCATGGGCTGGCCCAGTTTCTGTTCGCCATCGATGTTCTCCACCAGATCCGTCTGGTTGATGATGTCCACCAGGTGCATGGCTTCGGTAACACCCCAGTAAACCTTTCCCACACCCAGGCGGGTTTCCCAGCCATCACCGGCATAGATCCACTGCAGTTCGCGAATGTCCCAGTGGCTGCGTTCGTCGTCATGGCGATCCAGGCGGCCGAAAGGACGGAACACGAAACTCTGCCTGTTGTCGCCCCACTGGTGAGAGAACTCCGGCTCCAGACTGACAGAATAATCATTGTCGTACTGGCGGGGATC
>DRLF01000123.1 GCA_011051425.1 Thiolapillus brandeum
CGATATCGTCTTCTTCAACGCCGATCGACCTACACAACGCACGACGCAAGGCCACGGCTATGGAATAGGCCTGCACCCGGCTGGCGTATTTTGAAGATGATGGATGCTTGAGCTGGAGTTCAAAGACATCGGTATAAAGGGACGCTCCAAGGATAATGCCATCCTTGACGGCACCTTCCTCATAGCCCGGGCAGTATTTCTCATTATCATCATTACGTCCACCCCGCAGTCGCTTGTGGCGTTTGAGTGTATCAGGAGTCATGCCGTCCTCGGTGGTGGAGTCCGCGCGTCCGCAGCGCAAACACAGCGAATAGCCCTTGCCATGAACGCCTTCACTGCGGTGGAACAGATGGCCATTCATACTGTGGCGGTAGCGCCCCAGCGCAGGATCAGGCAGGGACATCCAATCCGCGCCCTGCGCTGATATGAATGGGTCGCAAACCGGCACATATTTTTGGATGTTGATGTTGTTATGTGGTCTGCTTCTTATGTCCACAGCAAAGCCGGCAGGCTGGAGATATTCATAAATCTTCAGCTCACTGGCACCGCACAGCGGACAACGATCGGGCATATACAAGCGCGTGCCAGACCCATTGCATTCTACGCAGCGCCATATCCACGAGATCGCCTGGATCTCCTGTCCTGCCTCCAGATGCGCAGGCAGGTGCCAGTTGAGAGTGACACCACCACAATGGAATACACGGCCATCCAGGGTGATGTCCATGCCGGGGGCGTAGTCTCTCAGTGCCTGATGGATGGGCCTCGAAGGGAATCCATGACTCATGGCCGCATTCCCCTCGCGCTCCTCGCCATTGCGCGACTTGGACCCCAGATCATCGAGGGTCGTAGTGACAAGATTGACCACGCCGTTAGGAAAACCATATCCGGGCAGAAAGCCGCGGGTGGCCAGTTCCGACAATAGGTATTCCCCGGCAAGCCTATCCCGCTGGATACTGACGGCCTTTTCAGGTTTGCTGTTGCCCCTTGTGGTCTTCAGCTCCTCGAGGTTGCGCTCCAGAGCATCGTACTCGGCCCTCCATGCAACACGCACCCTCTCCATATCCAGGGCTGTCTCCTCGAAAATCTGCTCCAGCGGCACCCCATCGAGCACGCTGCCTCTCACCAACAGGACAAGCAAACTCTCGTTGTCATCATCTATTGCTTGCGATCTGCACCATGCTATGAATCTGCTGGCTGGAGATGAAATCCGGCCATCATCAGAACCCAAAAAGAACCAGCCACATTGCAGCCTATAGACATCCTCTTCAATACACTGCGCAAAGAACCGGGACAGCATGAGCGAATTGACATGGCGCTGCACGATTCTCCGGCTTTGCATGGATACCTGCGGAACGCGTAATGTGGTCGTAAAGGCCCAGAGAGGATTTCCAAAAACAGCCTCACCCTGGGGATTGCTCTTGCACAACGTAAAGCTGAGGGCGCGCTGCTCACCACGCCTGCCCGCACGGCCCGCCCGCTGCAGAAAGTTGGCGGGATGGGGCGGGACATTGTTCATTGCAACGGCAGTAAGTCCGCCGATATCGACACCCATTTCCATGGTGGTGGAGCAGCTCAGGAAATTGATCCTACCTTCCTTGAACATCTCTTCACGCTGTGTCAACAATCGGCTGTCGATCTGCGCAGAGTGCTCCACGGCCCGGAAATAATCGGCAAATGCCGCGATACGGTCATTGAGGTCACCCCAGCAACCCAGATGCCGTAAATGAATAACCCGCTCATCGGACTCCAGCCATGCCAAACCCGCATCGCGGTCCCCACCCCAGAACGGCTCAGGCAGACGCGGCATCTCGACTTCTATGCAACGGGCTAGCCGCCCGTCCGCTGTCGGCGTCAAATAAGGGGTTATCCCTCGGAAGGTCACAGGCAGTAGGCGTCGGGTAACCGGGCAGAGCCACGCCTTGTGCACCGCAGCGATCGATACTTGCCGCGGCATGTCCAATACATAATTGCCCCTGTTATCCACAGTAAGAACATTTTTGAGCGCATCCCATATCGCCAGGAGGATCTCCTCAATCTCCGCGCGGCTCTGGGACGCCTCTGGGTCCAAATGAAAGGCATGTGCAATAAGGCGCACGAGCCCCGACCTGTGACCGCCCTGGCGGTAAATACTGGGCCAGGCCTGCTGTGTCCTATCAGTCTTTTCCTTGCCAGGTGGCAGAATCACACGCGTCACAATGATGTTTCCGGTCCAACGGAGGATATCCTGGGGTATACTCACGGCACGCCAGCCGCGCACGTGGATATCGAGCACGACGCGCAGCAGATCATGCCATTCTGACTCGCCAACGCTGTAGCGCATAAGTACTGGCGGCACACCCTTGAGGCGTTCTATTGCTGGATACGCCAGCCGGATCAGCCCCAGCCCTTCGACTGAGAACTGGCGCCTTGGCCTAAGCATGAACTCCCGCCATAGGCACAACATTGCCAATTGGCGATCGTCTAAGCGAGAGGTAATCAATTCCCTCAGGCTAGGCAACAAGTGATTTATGAACCCTATATTCCCGAGGAGGTAATTCAGGGCATCATCCCAACTCATCACGCCTGGGCTTTGCGCCAACAAGGCATCTAATTCCTTCTTCTTTCCCTCATAGACTTCCCGAAGTACTGGGGATTGCGAAGCATAGCGCTCCAGTTCCTCCACTTTATTCTGAAGCGCTGCTATTGCAGCGTGATCCTGTTCACCACCCAATTGGGCAAGGCGATGATAGAGCAAGCTACGCACATAATTGCGTTCTGACTCCTGCTGGAGTCTTGCAGCAATCCGCGCCGTTCCCTGTCTACTATCGGTAAAAGCCAGTAATCGCCTCCCTTCGAGTGGTACTGGCGGCTGGCTGACCCTAGTGGCCATAGGTGGCAGATGTCTCAACAGTTCAGGGATGGCAGTCTGCAACAGGAATGGCGCGCCCAGGCGCATGCTGCGAAAGAAGGTGTCATCACTGGATTTCCCTTCCCGTGCTCCGCAACAGGGACAGGTCAGGCGGCCGTCTTCATCCGGAATCTGCAAACCCACGTCAATGACGCTCCCCTCGCCATTGAGCAGGCCTTCTCGCGACAGGCGTTCCTGACACTGGGCCCCAGTTGCAGGCACCAGCAGCCTTTTCAACCCCTGCGAGGATACCCCTTGACCTTCCAGAGTTTCATCATCCGACATCTCCGCTACGTCAAGATCAAGCAGAAATTCATCCTCTTCCTGAGTTTCGCGACGGGGGCTAAGCAATACGGAGGCATCAACATGCACCTCCTCGGCCTCGAGGACTTCCTGACCACACAGATTGCATTGAAGTACTTCAAAGACAGGAAAACCACAATGAGGGCATTTTTCCCTGCGCCCACTGAATACAGCCCCGAAATGCCATGCCTTGTCTTCGAGTGCGGTACCTTTCCTGCCGCTACATTCTCCGTTAGCACAGCTCCACAAACCGGGCTGCACCCGCTGAAACAGATGGGCCCGCAAGGGTAGAAAAGGTTCTCCCGATTCACCGCACGCGTCACTGCAGAGTTCCAGTAACTCGAGCGCACGGTTATGCTGTGCGTCACCCCCATCGCCACCGAGATAAGCAGCCACGTCCGAAAGCCGTACAGATCCCTGGGCCAGGCGCGCACGTATCCTTCTCGCCACAGGATTCATGGCCAGCACCTTAAACCTGGATCTGGGATCCATTTCTTGGAGTTGTTTAGATGGCGGGAGAGGTTCATGATGTTCCGCCAGTGGTTCAGGCAGGGGTGGCACCTCCCGCTCGCCCAGGATCACAGACACGCGGCTGGTATCCACCCCAGCGATGTCGGCGAGAAATGCCTGTAACTCGCTTCGACCGCGCTCCCCTCCGATCGTGGCTGAGGTGGCAACAAAGTGCACCTCACCGGGTGTACAACCAAAGGCCAGCAATACCCGTCTCAGCAGCAAAGCCAGCTCGGCGGCCTGTGAACCCAGATAACTGTGGGCCTCGTCGATCACG
>DRLF01000124.1 GCA_011051425.1 Thiolapillus brandeum
GGGAGCCACCACGATCACGAACTCCCCGCGCTGATGCAGGGGATCTCCTGCCACTGTCGCCAGCACTTCACCCAGCTTCCCCTGAATCACCTCTTCATACTGCTTGGTCAGTTCCCGGGCGACGCATACCTCCCTTTCGCTTCCCAGCGCCTCCTGCATGTCCTGCAGCGCATACAGTATACGGTGCGAGGATTCATAAAAAACCTGCGTGATCCCGGCTGACTTCAGCGCAGCAAACCGGGTCTTGCGGGCTCCAGAGGTGCGCGGCAGGAAGCCATGAAAACAGAAGGCATCCACGGGCAGCCCTGAGACACTCAATGCAGCAATCAGAGCACTGGGGCCGGGAACAGGAGAAACAGCAATGCCCTGCTCACGGCAGGCGCGCACCAAGGGAAAACCGGGATCGCTGATCAGTGGCGTGCCGGCATCCGAAATCAGCGCTACCGAACAGCCTTCTGTGAGCATGGCGAGTATTCCGGTCAGTGCCTGTCGCTCATTGTGCTCGTGCAGCGCGAGCATCGGGGTATGGATTCCATGATGCTGCAACAGACGGCGGCTGTGGCGTGTATCCTCAGCAGCGATATGGTCCACACGCTTGAGCACATCGATCGCCCGCAGGCTGATATCTTCCAGATTGCCGATGGGCGTGGAAACGACGAATAAGGTTCCGTCTGCATTTGACACTTCAGGCTTGCTCATACGATACTCTTTCGCTTCCTCGAATTTGGGCAAATGGACGATGCGCAACAGATACCGCACACAGTTTTTCCTTTCTCTCCTGCTCGTGCTGCTGCTGGCAGGCTGCGAAACCACACCGGTCGAACCGACTGCACCTGCCGATCCGCAGGCCGTCCATGCCGCAAACATGTTCGAGCAACAACGCTATGGAGCGGCAGCAGACCTGTATATCGACCTGGCGGGGCGCACCCCAGGCGCCTCACACGATCTGTATCTTCTGCTGGCAGCAGACAGTCTGATCCATGACGGCCAGCTTGACAAGGCTGACAGCATTCTGCAGCAAATCGATACTGGCACCCTGCCCCAGGAATACCGTTTCCGTCAAACCCTGGTCCAGGCGGACCTGGCACTCAAACGCTTCCAGCCGGAAGAAGCATTGCGCCTGCTGGCTGTACTGCCCCAGCACAGCCGCAGAGATGAAGAGGAGCGCTTCCATTCCATTCGCGCAGCCGCCTACAAGGAACTGCAGGACAGCATCGCCTATGCCCGGGAACTCATCGCCCTGGACAGGCTGCTTTCGTCCGACGACGCGCAGTTGCCGGTTCAGACCGAAATTCTTTCAGTGCTGACACGCACACCACCCCAGACATTGCAGGAAAAGTTTCCATCACCTGACAGTGTTACCCGCGGCTGGCTGGAACTGGCCCGCCTGCTGAGGGACTTTCCCAACGCACCTGAAGAAATCATTGCCCCTTACCGGGAATGGCGTGATCTCTACCCGGATCATCCGGCAGTACCCGGCCTGCTCACCAGCTACTACAGCCATCAGCAGCAACTCGCGCCCGTCGAGATCCACCAGGTTGCCGTACTCCTGCCCGTGTCCGGCCCCTACGCCATTCCGGCAAAGGCCATCCGGGACGGGCTGATGAGCGCCTGGTACAACGACACCGGCGAAAACCGGCCCAGGGTGAAGTTCTACGATTCGAGTAACGCCGATCAGATCTGGCCACTGCTGAACCGGGTAGCGGATGAAGGCGCCGACATGGTCATCGGGCCGCTCTCCAAGCAGGCGGTACTGCAACTGGCCCGCGCCGGCAGCCTGCCCCTGCCGGTACTGGCCCTGAACCAGGTGAACACCGACAGCGTACCTCCGCAAAACCTGTATCAGTATTCCCTTTCTCCCGAGGACGAAGCCCGCCAGGTAGCCGTCTGGGCTGCTTACCAGGGTTATCGTGAACCGGCCATGCTGTACCCTTCCTCCAGGCTGGGCGAAAGGATGGCAACCACGTTCATGGAAACCTGGCGCAAGCTTGGTGGCGGCAGCCTGCGCTCCCAGTCCTATGACCCAGGTACGCGGGACTTCTCCACACCCGTGGCCCAGCTCGTTCGTTCCAAGCAGCGCAAGGCCCAGCTGGAGGAACAGAAAAAGGCCAGGGAGGAAAACCTACCCTATACCCTGCCGCCGCGGGGCATGGACTTCATCTTCGCCATCGGCAACAAACAGCAGATGAAACAGATACGTCCCATGCTGCAGTTTCACTACGCTGAAGACCTGCCCGTGCTGAGCACATCACGGGCCTGGGACGGCCAGCTGAAGAACGATGAACGTTTCGACATGGCAGGCATCATGTTGCCGGAAATGCCCTGGATGCTGAACCTGGACCCGGAAAACCCGTTGTCCCGCAGCAGCCTGCAGGACTACCTGGCCAGGGGGGAAAGGAAATACCTGCGCCTGCTGCCGATGGGTATCGATGCCTACCAGGTGCTGCCGCAACTGAGAAAACTGGCCATGTCAGATCTAACACCGTTCGAGGGCAAGACCGGCCTGCTGTACCTGGATGACAAACACCAGCTGCGACGGCGCATGACCTGGATCGTCCTCCAGGCGGAGCCCCGCATACTGGGCACCACGCCACCGGAAAATACCGTGTCTGTACTTCCCCTGGATTTGCCTGATGAGCCCGAAAGCCTCCCACCTGCGCAAAGGTGAGGCTGCTGAAGCGCTCGCAGGGCGCTGGCTGAAGGATCAGGGGCTGACCTTGGTCGAAAAGAACTATCGCAGCAAATCCGGCGAGATCGACCTGATCATGCGCGACGGCAATACGCTGGTGTTCGTGGAGGTACGCTACCGCAGCCACAGGGGTTTCGGTTCCGCCGTGGACTCGATCACACCCGCCAAACAACAGAAGCTGTTGCACACTGCCCAGCGCTACCTGCAGCAGCTTGGGCATACGCCAGCCTGCAGATTCGATATAATCGGCATCGACCGCGAAAACCGGATTCAATGGATCAGGAACGCCTTTCAGTAACTCCCTGAGAAAGCTCGGCAGAAGGCATGAGCTTCCCCCAGGCACCACACCCCGGAAGTCACAGTGGACCTTAACGAACGCATCAACCGCCTGTTCAACGAAAGCATCGAAACCAAGCAGCGCTGCCTGCCTGACCTTGCACCACCCATTGCTGCTGCAGCCGAAATGATCGTCGCCAGTCTACTCGAAGGCGGCAAGGTACTCAGTTGTGGCAACGGCGGTTCTGCCGGCGACGCCCAGCATTTTTCCTCAGAGATGCTGAACCGCTTCGAACGCGAACGTCCGGGCCTGCCGGCCATCGCCCTCACTACGGACAGTTCGACCCTGACATCCATCGCCAATGACTACGCCTACCAGGAAGTGTTCACCAAGCAGATCGGTGCTTTGGGACATCCCGGGGATGTATTGCTGGCAATCAGCACCAGCGGCAACTCAGCCAGCATCACACGTGCCGTGGAAGCAGCAGAGCAGCAGCAGATGAAAGTCGTGGCGCTGACCGGTCGAGATGGCGGAAAAACCGCCACCATGTTGCGGGATGGCGACATCGAGATCCGCGTGGACAGTCCGTCGACCGCACGCATACAGGAAGTGCACCTGCTGATCATCCATTGCCTCTGCGATCTGATCGACACCCAGCTTCTCGGCGAGGAAAGCTGAGCCACTGCCCTCAGTGGCTGGCAGACCAGATCCCCGTGACCCCGGAACAGCTCAAAGCACTGGAAAACCTCTTCCCGGCAGAGGATCTGCTCACCCACCCCGCAGACACCCTTGCCTACAGCTATGACAACAGCCAGCGCCAGTCCATCCCCGCCGCAGTAGTCTTTCCAAGGAAAGAACAGCAGATCGTGGCGTTGCTGCAGCACTGCAATGAATGGCAGCTGCCGGTCACCTGCCGCGGCCGTGGCACGGGCACCACGGGAGCATCGATACCCGCAGCCAACGGCATCGCCCTGTCCCTGGAACGCATGGACAGGATACTGGAAATCGATCCTGACAACCGACTGGCCCGCGTACAGCCTGGCGTAACCAATCAGCAGTTGCAGCAGGCCGCCGGTGAACACGGCTTCTTCTGGCCCCCCGATCCCA
>DRLF01000125.1 GCA_011051425.1 Thiolapillus brandeum
ACCAGCCTTCACCACGTCACGGGGATGCTTGACGAATTTGTCGGAAAGGGCAGAGATGTGCACCAGGCCGTCCTGATGCACGCCGATATCCACGAAGGCACCGAAGTCGGCAACATTGCTCACCACGCCCTCGACGATCATGCCTTCCTTCAGATCGGTGATTTTCTCGATGCCTTCCTTGAAGGTTGCAGTCCTGAACTCGGGGCGCGGATCCCTACCGGGTTTTTCCAGCTCGGCGATGATGTCGCGCACCGTGGGTACACCAAAGGTCTCGTCGATATAGTCTTCAGGGCGCAGTTTGCGCAGGAAACTGCTGTCGCCGATGAGGCTGTTGATTTCCCGTCCGTTCTGTCTGGCCATGCGCTGTACGACGCCGTAGGCTTCGGGATGCACGGCTGAGCTGTCGAGGGGATTTTCGGCTCGGGGAATACGCAGGAAGCCGGCGGCCTGTTCATAGGTCTTCTCGCCCAGACGCGGCACCTTGAGCAGCTGTTTCCGGGTCTTGAAAGCGCCTTGTTCGTTACGGAAACTGACGATATTGTCCGCGACAGTCTTGCTCAGGCCCGAAACCTGCTTCAGGAGTGCGGGGGAGGCGGTATTGACGTCCACACCGACTGCGTTCACACAGTCTTCCACCACGTTGTCCAGTGACCGCGCCAGACGGTTCTGATTCACGTCATGCTGATACTGTCCCACGCCGATGGCCTTGGGTTCGATCTTTACCAATTCCGCCAGCGGGTCCTGCAAACGCCGGGCGATAGAGACAGCGCCGCGCAGCGACACGTCCAGCTCCGGCAGTTCCGCCGAGGCGAGTGCCGAGGCCGAGTATACCGAAGCGCCGGCTTCGCTGACGACGAGCTGGCGCAGATTCAGCTCAGGATGCCGTCTGGCCATTTCTTTGACCAGTTTTTCTGTCTCTCTGGAAGCTGTTCCATTTCCGATACTTACAAGCGAAATATTATGTTGTTTGGCAAGTCTTGCCAGCGTATCGATCGATGCATCCCACTGGTTTTTCGGAGGATGGGGATAGATGGTTTCTGTCGCCAGCACTTTGCCCGTGCCGTCGATGAGCGCGACTTTCACCCCGGTGCGGATACCGGGGTCCAGGCCCATGATGGCATGAAAACCCGCGGGGGCTGCCAGTAGCAGATCCTTGAGATTGGCGGCAAACACTTCGATGGCCGCTTCTTCTGCAGCTTCTCGCAGGCGCATTTTCAGATCCAGATCCAGGCGGGTAAAGATCTTGATCCTCCATGCCCAGCGTACCACCTCGGCAAGCCAGTCATCTGCGGGACGTTTTTCATGGCGGATACCGAACCGGGCCGCAATGCGTGATTCGCCAGGTGAAGGCGAGGGTGCTTCCTCGTCCACGATCAGTTCCAGCGACAGCAACCCCAGGCTTTGCCCGCGGAACAGCGCCAGGGCACGATGTGAAGGTATCTTGCCGATGGCTTCTTCATATTCGAAATAGTCGGTGAATTTTTCGGCTTCCTTTTCCTTGCCGGCAATGACCCTGGAACGCAGGATGCCCTTGCTCCACAGGTATTCCCGCAGCTCTCCCAGCAACTCGGCATCTTCCGCAAACTGCTCCATGAGGATCTGCTTGGCGCCATCCAGGGCAGCACTGATGTCATCAATGCCCTTGGATGCATCGACGAAGGCGGCGGCTGTTTCCTGCGGATCTTGTGTCGGGTCTTTCAGCAGGCTGCTGGCCAGAGGTTCCAGCCCGGCTTCCCGGGCAATCTGTGCTTTGGTGCGGCGTTTGGGCTTGTAAGGGAGGTAAAGGTCTTCCAGGCGGGCTTTGGTGTCGGCTTCGAGGATCGACTGCTCCAGTTCTGGGGTCAGCTTGTCCTGGTCGCTGATGGATTTCAGAATGCTGCTTCGCCGTTCCTCCAGCTCCCGCAGATAGCCAAGGCGTTCCTCCAGAACGCGCAGCTGAGCATCATCCAGCCCCTGTGTGGCTTCTTTACGGTAGCGTGCGATGAAGGGCACGGTGGCGCCTTCGTCCAGCAGGGAGATGGCTGCGTTGACCTGTTGGGGCTTTACGCCGAGTTCATGGGCTATTTTTTGCTGGATGTCCATTTGCTTCACTGCAGGAAAAGAAATAAAAGCCGCTCCGGGGCGGACTGTCGAAAAAGGATGCGCCGGGATTGAATCTGTACCCTCGCGAATCGGGGCGGATTGTAACAGCTAATTCCGCTATTCCAAATGTGAACAACGGCCTGTTTATGGTGGTTTTGACAATACGCTGTTACATTGAGAGTCAGCTTCCGCTCAGACAGGAACAGTCAGGATATGCACAAGACAGGCCTCCATACTCCACCGGCGTGGCACACTGTCAGCACGAATGCAGCGCTAGAATACCTTGCATCTGACAGAACCCGTGGACTGGGTGAAAAAGATGCTGCTGAACGTCTGTGCCGTGACGGTCCCAACCGCCTGGCCGAGCGTCCACCGAAGAATCCGTGGCTGCTGTTGCTGGACCAGTTCAAGGGATTTCTCATTCTGATCCTGATGGGCGCCGCTGTTCTCGCGGGGGTGATCGGCGATATCAAGGATGCGCTGGTCATACTGTTCGTGGTGATCATCAATGCGCTGCTGGGGTTCTATCAGGAGTTCCGTGCCGAGAAGTCTTTGGCAGCGCTGAAGAAAATCCTTTCCCTGGAAGCCGAAGTCCGCCGCGAGGGTAAAACACGCCTGCTGCCCGCCGAACAGCTGGTCGCGGGTGATATCGTGCTGCTCGATGCCGGTGACCGCATCCCGGCCGATGGCCGGTTGCTGGTCGCATTTAACCTCGAGGTGGATGAATCCTCCCTGACGGGAGAATCTCACACCGTGGGAAAGTTTCCGGACGCGCTCGGTTCGATGCAGATCCCCCTGGCCGAGCGGGTCAATATGCTCTACATGGGCACCAGTGTTACCCGCGGCAGGGCTGAGATGCTCGTGACAGCCACGGGCATGGCAACCGAGATGGGGAAGCTGTCCGGTGTTTTGGCAGAAGCGGAGGAGGGGCCTACGCCATTGCAGGTCCAGCTGGACAGCCTGGGAAAACGGCTTGCCCTCATTGCCTGTGTTGTCGTGGTCATCATGCTGGTTGCCGGGCTGCTCAGAGGAGAACCCTGGCTGACCATGGTGATGACAGCTGTTGCCCTGGCGGTGGCCGCTATTCCTGAAGGCTTGCCCGCGGTGGTAACGGTTACGCTCGCGCTCGGTCTGCACCGGTTGGCCAAACACAAGGCCATTGTCAAAAAGCTGGCCGCGGTGGAAACGCTGGGCTGTACCACGGTTATCTGTACTGACAAGACAGGCACGCTTACTGTCAACCAGATGACCGCCCGGGCCCTCTATGCCTGTGCGCATCTTTTTGAGGTAGAAGGCCAGGGCTATTCCACACGCGGGCGGATTGTCCTGGATGACAGTTTCAAACTCTCTGATCTTGATGCGGTGTTGCGGTGCTTCAGCCTTTGCAACGATACCCATCTGCGAAGTGGAAAAGTTGTCGGTGATCCGATGGAGGCAGCATTGCTGGTTCTGGCAACCAAGGGCAATCTGGATCCACAGAATTTGCGGGAATCCATGCCGCGCATTGCAGAAATTCCTTTTGATGCTGCGCACAAATACATGGCGACCTTTCATTTGGTGGAAGGGCGGGTACAGGTCTTTGTAAACGGTGCGCCTGATGTGCTCATCGGCCTGTGTACAGGCTGGCGCGACTGCGAACGGGAAGTGCTGCCGGAAGCCGACTGGAAAGCTGCTTTCACGGCGCACAATGAGCTGCTCGCCAAAAAGGGACTGCGCGTGCTGGCAGGTGCCAGCCGCAGCTTGTCTATAAAGGAGTTTGACCCGGCGGGTGATCTGTTTGCGTACATGGAGGGGTTGTGCTTCGAAGGACTGGTTGGATTGATGGATCCACCGCGACCTGAAGTGCGTGATGCTATTGGTCTCTGTCATGAGGCTGGTATAGCCGTGAAGATGATTACCGGTGATCAGAAAGTAACGGCAGCTGCGATAGCTGCGGAGCTGGGTATCAGCGGTGATGTTTTTACCGGTTCTGAACTTGAAGCCCTGGATGATGAACAGCTTGCGGAGCGTATCGATGCGCTGGGCGTTTTTGCGCGTGCCACACCGCAACAGAAAGTGCGCATCGTCCGCGCGCTGAAGAGTCGTGAGCACGTCGTCGCTATGACTGGAGATGGGGTGAATGACGCGCCGGCACTGAAGCATGCCGATATAGGGGTTGCCATGGGTGTCAACGGCACAGACGTCACACGGGAAGCTGCCACCATGGTTCTTACCGACGACAATTTTGCCACCATCGTGCGTGCTGTCAGGGAAGGGCGCACCATTTACGACAATATCGTCAAGTTCGTTCGCTTTCAGTTGTCGACGAATATCGGTGCGTTGCTGGCGGTATTCACTGCCCCTTTTCTGGGACTACCCTTGCCTTTCAGTCCCATTCAGCTGCTGTGGGTCAATATCATCATGGATGGTCCTCCTGCCATGGCTTTGGGTGCAGACCCGTCACAACCGGGCGTCATGGACGTGCCGCCGCGCGCCAGAGATGAACGTATTCTGTCCCTGCGGCGAATAGGGAATCTTACGGTTTACGGGGTTACCATGGTAGCGGGTACGCTGGGTATTCTTTTCTGGGGTATGCAGCACCGGAGTGAACAACAGGCTTTGACCCTGGCTTTCACCACCTTTGTGCTGTTTCAGGTTTTCAACGCATTCAATGCGCGGGCAGAAACCGGGACGACCTTCAACCGTACCTTCTTCCACAATCGCAGTTTATGGCTGGCCTTGGCCGGAGTGGTGGTTCTGCAAATCCTGGTGGTTCACTGGCCTGTTGCACAGCAGCTGTTCGGTACAACAGCCTTGTCGGGAGCAGACTGGATACTGGCGGTGCTTGTCGCTTCTTCTGTTCTGATTCTCGAGGAAATGCGCAAGGCAATTCAGCGCGCATGGCAGAGAATCGTCAGGTCCTGATCTGCTACAAAAGCAGAATCACTGCTACTGTTACAACTGCAATGAACAGTGCTTTCAGGCCCGACCACAACCAAAGTGTGTTGCTGATCCTTCCCAGGAACACGCCCAGGATGAATATGCACAGCAGACCGGTGGCAATGGCGGTGAGGAAAGGCGACAAAGGGAGTTCGTATCCCTGCCGGGCAACAAACAAAGGAGAAAGGATAAACAGCGATAAAACAAAAGGTGACAGTCCGTTGACAAGTGCAACTAGCAAAGGTAAATAGCGGCTGGCGTGACCGTAATCACTGTCTTTCAGGTCAGTGATCAAGGCCTGCTCCAGATCATGCAGTTCTTTTTCGCGTTCCGCTTTTTCGCTCAGGTAAGCGCTGCTCAGACCACTGATGAACAAAGCGATCGCCGCGCCCATGCAGGCACTGAGTGCGACCGGGATGTCGGACATTCCGCTTGTGTAAAAGCCCGTCAGCATGCCCAGCATGGTGAGTGCGCCATCAAAGCCGTTGGTGACCATGTAACGCCTTGCAATGCTTCCGGCACGAAACAGATGCAACATCGTATTCTTATCAATGTGAAATAACATGTGGGCGTCGGGTGATTCAGGGCCTCTCAAACAATGATGCTTTTTTATCACCCCGGCCTGCATCGGAATGACATTTAGCAGGCGCAAGCGGG
>DRLF01000126.1 GCA_011051425.1 Thiolapillus brandeum
AGTCCGTTGATGATTGTTTTGGCAATTGGCGTGAAGGTGTCATCGCCAGGGCCGGTTTTTTATCGGCAGGAGCGGGTTGGCCGGAATGGTAAACCATTTGAAATGTTGAAATTTCGGTCGATGCCTATTGATACGGAGAAAAATGGTGTTCAGTGGGGCGGGAGCAAAGACAAGGCAAATACCGCGTTTGGTGCGTTTATTCGGAAGGTTAGCTTGGATGAGCTTCCACAATTCTTTAATGTACTAATAGGAGATATGTCAATTGTGGGCCCCCGGCCGGAACGAACGATTTTTGTTGAAAAATTCAAGGACGAAATACCCGACTATATGAAAAAGCACATGGTGAAAGCCGGAATTACCGGGTGGGCACAAATCAATGGATGGCGAGGGGACACCGATCTTGCAAAGCGCATTGAATGCGATCTTTACTATATTGAAAACTGGTCTTTATGGTTTGATCTTAAAATAATTTTTCTTACTTTGTTCAAAGGGTTTGTGCATAAGAATGCTTATTGAAGATGACCGCGTTGATTTAGCTTAATGAGGAAGCAGTTTTAGCAAAGCATCAGGCAGTTTTCTTGATTGCCTCGACCTCTGCGGTTTCATCCTCGGCTGTATGTGAAGGCACAGAATTCCGCAAGGTGGCGATGACTTTCTGCAGCGTGTTGAGCTGCATCTGCTGCTGGGCCGTGTCTTTCTTGAGCGTTGCCAGGCGCTGGCGTACGGTTGTGCGGGAACGCCCGGCCAGTTTCAGGTCCGAGAGCTGTTGTGACAGTACGCTGCGGTGCTCGTGTACCTGCTCCGTGAGTGGATCGAGGGCGGTTTCCAGCCAGTCTTTCGAGTCGTTGTGGGCGTTGCGGAAGGTCTGTTCCACGCGGCGCACCACGGTATGAAAGTAGCGCTTGATGGCGAAATGTTTTTCAGTCAGTGCTGTGCGGGGACTTTTCCGGTAAATCTCCGCTTCCTGGTAAATCAGGTTGAGTTCGACCTGGTGGCTGATCAGCGACAGCATCTTGGGGTCGCCCAGGCGCATGTTGTGGCGCGACTGGAAGCGGCGGTAGATAGTGCGTATGAGCCGCCGCATTTCCTGTGACTGGTTGCCAGCAATTTCCATCTGCTGATTGATGTCATCGAACAGTTCTTTCATGGATTCTTTCAGCCCGATGGTCGTCCACGAGCCGGACATGCGCTTCTTGGCCCGGGTGATGATATGTTCCAGCACCGAAGGGGACAGGGCGTCCAGCAGTATCTTGCCGTGGGCGGTAAAATCGGCCCGGGACTGTTTGTAGGCGTTGATGCTGGCCTGGTAGCGTGCCTTGTCCGTCTGCGCCTGCTTGAGCAGGGTGTCGATGGCGGTTTCACTCTTGGTGCTCAGATCCTTGAGTTCAGTGGACTGCTTTTCCATGCGTTTAAGTCGGGATGAAACCAGTGCCTTGATATTGTCCAGTGAACTGCAAACCAGTTCGGTGGACTGTTCCACGATCAGCGCCTGCCGGTTGTGAATCAGTGTGTCTGCGAGGTGTTTTTCCAGTTGGGGAATGCCGGATTTCTTTTCCAGCTCCCTGTCGTGTTTTACCCGGCTCAGCAGACCTTTTTGCGCGGACACGGCAAACACTTGTTTGTGTTTGACTTCAAGAATTTGCGAGACTTCCATGCACTGGCGCTGGATGCTGTTCCTCACTTCCTCTTCCGTGCGCAGCTCATCCCACAGGGTGTCCGTCTTGTTCAAGACGACGATGACGCCCAGCTTCTGGTGGGCGCCAGGTTGTTGTACAACCTGCTGCCACATGTCCAGATCGGACTGGGTGACGCCGGTGTCCGCGCCCAGTACGAACAGGCGTGCCTGGGCGTTGGGCAGGATTTCATAGGTGAGCTCCGGCTCGCTGCTGATGGCGTTGAGTCCCGGTGTGTCGAGAATGCGCAGCCCTTGGGCGAGCAGCGGGTGGCGGTAGTTGAGATGAGCAAGCCGCCACGCGGGCACGGACACCAGGCGTTCCAGGTCGTCCACCGTCTGGCTGACATCGATAAGGCCCATCTGTTCGGCCGCATCGCGGGATACCATCTTGTTTTCCTTGATCTTTCCCAGCTTACTGAACAGATCTTCGCCATCTTCCACGTTCAGGGGAATATGTTCCCAGCGCTCCGGCTGGGTTTGCAGATCCGTCAGGCTGATGTCATCCAGACGGGTTTCGATGGGCAGCAGGCGCAAATAGGGTTCTTCGAGGTCGTCCTGAAAGATTTCGGTGGGACACATGGTAGTGCGACCGGCGTCTGTCGGGAGCAGGCGGAAATTGTGGTCGCCGAAGAACAGGGAGTTGATGAGTTCGGTCTTGCCGCGGGAAAATTCGCCGACCACGGCGACAGTAACGTGGTTCTGACGCAACGTGATGCCTGCGTGCTGCAGGGCTTTTTGCGCCTGAGAAGTAAACAGGCCCTGCTGTTTCAGCCAGGCTTCCAGCTGCTCCATGGTATGCAACTGCCGCATTTTCCAGCGGCTGAAGCCCTGAAGCTGACCTTGTAGTTTACCTGTTCCCATCCGGTTTTCCCCTCCTTCTGTCGCAGACTCACAAATATACTCTTATGATGCTATAACAATCAACCGGATATGGCTTGTTTTGTGAACACTGGATGAATGGCGTATTGGGTAGGAGGCAAATTTGGTCTGTTATCTTTAAGAGCTTGTTTATGCCAAACTTTAAGTGCCGTTTTCTCTCAGGCTCCTGCGCACCTTCTCCCGCAGTTCGGCAAAAAATACTGCTATGACGCCCAGTATGCCGCCCAGAAAGATGGCGATCAGCAGGATGACGCGCTTGGGCGTTGACGTTGGTCTGGTGGACAGCAGCGGCTCTACAACAGCGCGGGTTTCTACGAAGTTATCCAGTTTTCCCTGCAATTCGCCGATAGTTTCCTGTTGTTCGGCGATTTTGCGTTTCTGGTCATTGGCCAGTTTGGTGATATTGGCTTCGCTTTCGGCAACGATG
>DRLF01000127.1 GCA_011051425.1 Thiolapillus brandeum
GCCCTGTATCGCCATTTCCCCAGCAAGGCGCGCATGTTCGAGGGGCTGATCAGCTTCGCCGAGGACGGCATCTTCACGCGTATCAACCAGATCCTCGAAGAAGACCGGGAAACGCGCCAGCGCAGCGCGCGCATTCTTTATCTGATGCTGGCGTTCGCCGAACGCAACCCGGGTATCGTGCGTGTGTTGCTGGGTGATGCGCTCATGGGTGAGCATGAGCGGTTGCATGACCGCATCGAAGCTTTCTTCGGGCGACTTCAGACCCAGTTGCGGCAGGTGCTGCGCGAATCACAGATGCGTGAGGATATCCAGCTGGCAGTCACGCCGGAAGCCGCCGCGGAAATGCTGGTTGTCTATGTGGAAGGCCGCATGCGCCAGTTTCTGCGCACCCGCTTTCAGACCACGCCGCTTTCCAACTGGGAAGCGGAGTGGCGCATACTCGACGCCGGGATTTTCGGCTGATTTCCCGCGCTATTTCTTGCCCAGTACGCTGCTCCGGAATCCTTCCCGAATCTTGATCGCCTCGGGCCGTTTGCACCAGGTGTCGGTGGCCAGCTCCTTCTTGCACTGAATATCGAGGAAGATGATCTCCTGCTGATCCTTTTGCGGGCGCAGCCTGGATGCTGTAATACTCAGATCCTCATTGGTCTTCGGCGGCTGAGTGATGAAGATGGTGTCCGAATCCACATACACTCGTGTGGTGGCATACTTCTTGGCGTAAGCCTTGGCTCTGGTCCACAGCTGGTCGCAGTGCGCCTTGTCTTTGCAGCGGATGACAGTCTTTACGATGGCATCATCCTTCTTTTGTTCTTTTTCGGCCTGCATTTCCGCACGGGTTGCAGCCTTGAGCTTGGACAGCTTGCGGAAACGCTGCAAATCACTGGCGTATTTGTTGCGGATGGTGTCCTTGTCTTTTTCCTGGCGCAGAATGGACTCGTAGCTGTCATTGATTTCCTGACGGGTATTGTCGATTCCCGTTTGCATCTGCTTGGGGATCTTCCTGCCCTTGCGCTCCAGATTGGCAGCTTTCCGCTTGTAGTTGGAAAGACGCTCCTTGAGACGGGTAATGTTGGTGTAGGTGATACGGATCTGTGAATCGATGGTTGCCAGCTTGCCGTCCCGGGCAAGAATGATGTCATCCTCACTGCGGTAGGTATTCAGCAACACCCTGTCTCTGGCTTTCTGTTCATCGATCTGGCGCTGGGTTTCCTCGCGGAGTTTTCTCACCCGTTCTTCTTCGGCGATTTCTTCCGGGGTTTTGGCGCGACCTGTCTTGTTGATGATCAACCCGCGGCTATTCAGATTTTCATGGGGTTTCTTTACGGCTGCCGGCGGCAGTTTGTCGGAGTATTGCACGTTGCCGTCTTCATCTACCCATTTGTAGAGCTTGGCACTGACGGGCTGACTGATGGCAATCAGCAAAACGAGGAAAACATGGATGCGCATAGACATACTGCCTTAAGATAAACGTTCGCTTAGGATAATCAATTTGAAAGGAAAATACACCTGAATGGACCAGTTGTTGCTGTTTTTTGTGTCCCTCATAGCAAACCTGTTTTCCGCCTTTTCAGGTGGGGGTGCGGGACTGCTGCAACTGCCGGTATTGATTTTTCTTGGCTTGCCCTTCGGTGTGGCCCTGGCCACACACAAGGTGGCTTCCGTGGCGCTGGGGGTGGGCGCCACCGTGAGACACATGCGGGAAAGCACGCTGGAACGCAGGTTCACGCTTTTCATGCTGATGACCGGTCTGCCCGGCGTGGTTGTCGGAGCCAGTGTCATTCTGCATGTGCCCGGTCGCGTGGCGGAGGTCGCGCTGGGTTGCCTGACGCTGGGGCTGGGCCTGTATTCCGGCAGCAGGAAAAGCCTGGGACAGAACTACCTGCCCAGCCACCGGGACCGCTCGGGCATGGTGACCGGTGGGATCGTTCTGTTCTGCCTGGGGATACTCAACGGTTCCCTGACTTCCGGTACCGGACTGTTCGTGACGCTGTGGCTGGTGCGCTGGTTTGGTCTAGACTATAAACGGGCTGTCGCCTACACCCTGGTGCTGGTGGGCCTGTTCTGGAACGGTACAGGTGCCCTGACCCTGGGTATGCTGGGCAGCATCAAATGGGACTGGCTGCCGGCCCTGCTGGCCGGTTCTTTGCTGGGCGGATACGGTGGTGCGCACCTTGCCATCCGGCAGGGCAACCGCTGGATCAAGCGGGCTTTTGAAGTAATATCGATTCTGGTGGGCATAAAACTCATCATCGGCTGATCATCTGGTTGTAGAATACGGAAGGTGCCGAAGGGCATGGTTTATCCAACCAGACCAGTGAAAACCTGGAGAACAAGAATGAATCTGCATGAATATCAAGCCAAGGCGCTGTTTGCCGAATATGGCATCCCGGTGCCGCAGGGGCGGGTGACGACAAGCGCCGATGAAGCCGTTGCTGCCGCGAAGGCTCTGGGTGGTGATGTCTGGGTGATAAAGGCCCAGGCGCATACCGGCGCCAGGGGAAAGGCGGGTGGCGTGAAGCTGGTGAGGAGTCCGGATGAGGTGGCCGAAGCAGCAGGCAGTATGATCGGCATGCAGCTGGTAACCCGTCAGACCGGACCCCAAGGCTTGCCGGTGGAAAAGGTGCTGGTGGAGAAAGGCAGCGACATCCGCCGGGAACTGTATCTTGGCGTGCTGCTGGACCGCGCCCGCTCGCGCATCACCTTCATGGCTTCGTCTGCCGGCGGCATGAACATCGAGGAAGTGGCTGCCGAAACGCCGGAGAAGATACTGACCACAGTGGTGGATCCTGCCGCCGGCCTGCAGCCTTATCAGGGGCGTTACCTGGCTTTTGGTCTGGGCCTGTCAGGTGATCAGATAAAGGTTTTCGGCAGGATCCTGTCGGCACTGTACCGTCTCTACCTGGAAAAGGATGTCAGCCTGATGGAGATCAACCCCCTGATCGTCACTGCCGATGGCGGACTGATGGCCCTGGATGCCAAGATCAACATTGATGACAGCGCCTTGTACCGCCACGCGGATGTCAAGGCCCTGCGGGATGTCTCCCAGGAAGATGAAAGAGAAGCGGCAGCGGCAGAACATGACCTCAATTACATATCACTGGATGGCAATATCGGTTGCATGGTGAACGGTGCGGGACTGGCCATGGCCACCATGGATCTGGTGCAGCTGCAGGGCGGAGAGCCGGCCAATTTTCTGGACGTTGGTGGTGGTACCACGGCGGAAAGGGTGACCGAGGCTTTCAAGCTCATTCTTTCGGACAGCAAGGTCAGGGCGGTGCTGGTGAATATCTTTGGCGGTATCGTGCGCTGTGACCTGATCGCCGAAGGTATTATCACGGCGGTGACAAGCCTCGGCATGCCGGTGCCTGTGGTGGTGCGCCTGCAGGGCACCAACGCCTCCCAGGGGCTGGCGATGCTGGAACAGAGCGGCCTGGATTTCATCACTGCCGAAGACTTCACCGAGGCCGCGCAGAAGGCCGTGGCCGTTGCCAGAGCCTGACGGGAAACGAATATGAGCATACTGATCGACAGCAATACCCGGGTGATCTGCCAGGGCTTCACCGGCAAGCAGGGCACTTTTCATTCCGAGCAGGCCATTGCCTACGGTACCAAACTGGTCGGTGGCGTTACGCCGGGCAAGGGGGGGCAGAGGCATCTGGAGCGGCCGGTGTTCGACACGGTGCATGAGGCTGTCGCCCAGACCGGGGCGGATGCGACCATGATCTACGTGCCGCCACCGTTCGCCGCAGATGCCATCCTGGAAGCTGCCGATGCGGGCATTCGGGTCATCGCCTGCATCACAGAGGGCATCCCGGTACTGGACATGCTCAGGGTCAAGGCGGCGCTGGCGTCGACAGA
>DRLF01000128.1 GCA_011051425.1 Thiolapillus brandeum
CTTCGCTGGGCGCTCTGTCTGCCGCGCTGAAGAAGCTCGACAAGAAGGAGATGGCGCAAATCCAGCCCCTGTTCATCAGCGTGGACCCTGAGCGCGATAACGTGAAGAAGCTGCAGGAATACAGCCACTACTTTCATCCAAAGATGATCGGCGCGACAGGAAAACTGGCGTATCTGCAGGCCCTGGCAAAGCGTTACGGCGCCTACTTCCGCAAGGCGCCGGTGGAAAACTCTACCCTTGGCTATGCAGTGGATCACTCCTCGACCATCTATGTCGTCGGCAAGGACGGCAAGCTGGTGGACATGATCCAGCACGGCGGTTCTCCAAAACGCATCCTTGAACATATTCGCGCAGTGCTGAAAGAAGCACCCTGATCTGAATGGCACTTGGCCTGAGCCAGAACCCAGACGATCACCGATTCAGGCTTCAGGCGCGAACTCGATCAATACTCTTCCCCGGGGATGATGGTAGTCAAACCCCAGAACTCCCACATGCGCATACCGCCACGATAGTATTTGATTTTATCCGATGGGTATCCTGCAGCGAGCAGACCACGAACCCCTCGCACGGATTGGCCACAAGATGCGCCATTGCAATACAACACGAGCTCCTTCGCATGGGTAAAATCCCATTTCTCGGTCTTATAGGTGGTATCGACTATGCCCCACTTTTCCAGCAGTGAAGTGAAAAAGCCAACCTCTCCGCGCTCTTCTGCACCAAAACGCTTCAGCAAAGCCTTTGTCTCCGGCGATTCCGGACCCTTGATCATCTGGGTGAATGGGATATTCACCGACCCGGGAATCGTGCCCTTCTTGTGCCAGGAAGGTGTTCTGGCATCAATGAGAAGCCCTCCTTGGTCCCGCAGGGCATTTTCCATGAAATCAAAAAGCTCCACCTCCCCATACACATCCACTCCCGGATTTGGAAACATGGGTTTGAGACAATGCGGAGGACAGGGGCGACTGGTTTTCGACAGGTAGCCAACAAGTTGATAGTTGGGGTTCTGCACCCGCTGGATCTTGATACTTTTTCCATCGTGGATCACGTAAATATAGGGCTTGCTATTGGTCAAACCGACAAACTTGTCATTTGCCTTGCCACCCACCGGCCCACCTTCTTCAGCGACGGCCGAAGACACGAACAACCCATTGGCCATCAGCAACATGATCAATGAATACAATCTAAAAAATTTCATACCAAACCTCATCGTTCGATGAACACTGCGAATGACTGTTGTTAAGAATCCCCTTAACAATCCGATTGCTGAATTGCTGACCGGCTCACTGTCTATGCTGCATTTTGAGCTCGATGACCAGTCGCCTTATCTTGCGCATTGGCATCCCTGAAGAAAACTCCCGATATACCCGAGCCCTGTCTTCCATCGCCAGGGATTTGTAGAAGGAAAAGGTGCCAGCGTGTCTCCCCTGCAGGAATGACTCAAATTCAGCCTGGTTCAGTTGCCCTTCAGATTTGCTTTTCAGTTGTGTTGCGGGTGCCGGCGCGCTACCAGGATCAAGTGATTCCGGCGCATCCATCTTCGACGCTTCAGAATCCACATACTCATCAACATTCTTCAGGTACTCTTCTTCTGATACGGCCAGACAGTTACTGACTGCGAGAATGCAGGCAGCCACCAGGAGGAATTTCTGCGAGAACATAAACAATACCTCTGTATAAGCAGGCCCATCCAGGGATAGTTCCCCCAAACACGCATAAGCGCTACGGAGCTATGCGTCGAACAAAATGTTCATACCTGTTTCCATGATCATCGTAATCTTTTTTTTTGCACTGTATATGGTGGAAGATCCAGTAAAAAAAGGGTAACAACAGTACCCAATCCAGGCGTTATACACAGCGTGTGGGTCAGTTATATATGCTGTTGTGCAAGATATACCCGCAAAGGGTACAAATTGAACAAACACAAGTCCGCCCGCTTTCTGTTCTGCCCTCCCAGCGGCTGGCGATGCACCCAGGCAGTCGCCATGCCCAGGCGGGCCGCGGGCAGGATGTCCCGCTCCCAGTCATCTCCCACGTGCAGCATCTCTCCGAAATCCAGGCCGAAGCGGCGGGCCACCTCGTGAAACATGGCCGGGTGGGGTTTTGCAGCACCCACATCTTCCGCGCTCAGGGACAGGTGGAAACAGGACTTCAGGGGAGTATGTTCCACCTGTGCATTGCCGTTGGTAAGCGACACCAGCGTATAGTGGCGCCGCAGGTGCTTCAGCACCGGCAGTACATCACCCCAGGGAACGACCTGGTTACGGGCCTGGCGAAATACCTGCAGGCCCTGAACCGCCAGTGAAGGGGAATAACCAAACTCATCCAGCAATGTTTCAAGGGTCTTAAGACGTACCAGCGTCAGGTCATGGGCCCGGGACGGATTGTTCGCCATCCAGTCCAGCCGCTGCTTGCGCATGACCTCGATGGAACAGTTTGCCGCAGCCTCGGGCGCATGGAGCATCAGCCAGCGGTGCAGCCTGCGCTCGGCGGCCAGAATCACCGGCGCCGTGGCCCACAGGGTGTCATCCAGGTCGAAGGTCAGCAGGCGAAGTTTGTCGAACACCGGGTTCCCGCTGCCCTATGCGGAAAATTCGGTCAGACGGGGCGAAGACAGCACCCGCTCCTGGATGAAGGCAGCCAGGGGAGCCAGCTCCTCCCGTCTTTGGGCAAGTTCCACGATATAACCCAGGGTGCGGGGAATATCGTCCAGATAGCCGGTCTTGCCATCCCTGTGGGCCAGACGGGCAAAGATACCGGACGCCTTGAGGTGGCGCTGAGCGCCCATGAGATCGAACCAGCGCAGGAAATGGCTTTCATGCTGATCCTTCAGCACGCCCGACTGCACGCAAAGCTGATAATAGCCCCA
>DRLF01000129.1 GCA_011051425.1 Thiolapillus brandeum
AAAACGAAAGACAGCCAGATATGGCTGAATGCCTCCAGGCCATCGAATAGCACGGGCTTGTCGTATCCCGGCAGCATTTCCACCACCCCGGGAACATCGACCAGTCCGGACTGGCGGGGGATGCCGAATTTTTCCTGGAAAGGCGTTTTGATACGGCCAATGGCCGTCAGGGAAAATGCAGAACCCATGCGTTCCTGTCTGGCTGAACTGAATATCGGTCAATTATCTCAGGACGCAGACCGGCAGGCTACGAAAAGCTGCGCAGCCTGCCGGATCAAAAGTATGTTCAGCCCTTCCTTTTTGTACTGTTGTCGGCGGTCGATTGTGGCTTCTTGCCGGGCAGCTTGCGGCAATAGCCACTGATGCTGCGGCCGTCGGAGCGCTCATAACCCTTGACCCAGCGACAGCTGGTGGAAGTTGCACAACTGGACTTTTCCATGCCCTTGCAGATGCCTTCCGCACTGCTGTACCCCGAGGTGATGGAAAGGAGGATGGCAGTGGACAGTGTAGATATCATCATATTGGCTTTCTTCATGTTAAACATTCCCTTGTGGTTTGATCGAAGCCGGGCAATCCCGCCCGGCAAAGCCAGTTTAGGGGAACCACCTGTCACTGTATGTAGGATTTCTCCTACTTTGGCATAGGAATCTTCCGGAATGCCAACGCTCAACCCGGCATAGCCACCGGCAGACGTTTGGCACCCCAATCACCGGGACGGGGATCGAATACGCCCGGGATCTTTTCGCCGCAGCTTGCACAGCAGCCTTTGTCGTCCAAGCCCCATTTGCCCAGCACATACCAGTCTCTTTCGATGAGCAATTCACCACAACTGGGGCACCAGGTACTGCCGCCACGGCTGTCGTGGACATTGCCGGTGTAAACATAGTTCAAGCCCTGCGCCATGGCCATTTCCCTGGCTTGCGTGAGAGACTGCGGTGATGTCGGCGGCACATCAAGCATTTTGTAGTCCGGATGAAATGCACTGAAATGCAGAGGCACATCCGGCCCCAGTTCGGTGACGATCCAGTCCAGCATGCGTTTGAGGTCATCCTCTGAATCGTTGTGCCCCGGGATCAGCAGGTTGGTGATTTCAAACCAGACATCGGTTTCATGTTTCAGATATTTCAGAGTATCCAGCACCGGCTGCAGATGCCCCCCTGTAAGCTTGCGGTAGAAATCCTCGGTAAAACCTTTCAGGTCGACGTTGGCCGCATCCATGTAGGCAAAGAAGTCTTCCCTTGCCCCGGGAGAAATATACCCCGCCGTCACTGCCACGCTCTTGATATCCTGCTCGCGGCAGGCTTTCGCCGTATCCACGGCATACTCGAGAAAAATCACTGGATCGTTATAAGTGTAGGCCACACTGCGGCAGCCCAGCTTCTTCGCCGTTTCGGCAATCTGCTCCGGTGTCGCCTGATTGGCCAGAATATCCATCTCCCGCGACTTGCTCATATCCCAGTTCTGGCAATATTTGCAGGACAGGTTGCACCCCGCGGTGCCAAAGGAAAAAACCGGCGTGCCCGGCAGGAAGTGGTTCAGAGGCTTTTTCTCTATGGGATCCACGCAAAAGCCACTGGAACGTCCGTAGGTGGTGAGTACCACCTCACCGTTTTCACAGGCGCGTACAAAACACAGACCCCGCTGCCCCTCCTTGAGGTGGCATTCCCGGGGACAGAGATCGCACTGTATCCGCCCGTCTTCCAGCTTGTGCCAGTATTTCGTGGCCACATTCGCTACATCGTTCATCTTGTAATTTCTCCACCTGAACCCATCTATGTTTTATCAAATCGGGTTGAAAAGCAGGAATTCAAGATGAGCAGCGTATTACTTCCTTCCGTAGCCGGGATGTTTTATCCGGAACAGGCAGATGAATTGAGGCAACAGGTCGACAGCCTGCTGGCAGAATCTCCCGTGCCTGACGAACCGCCACCCAAGGCGCTTATCGCACCACATGCGGGCTATATTTATTCCGGTCCTGTTGCCGCCAGTGCCTATCGGCGGCTGCTGCCGGCAGCAGACAGTATCGAGCGTGTGGTCATCCTCGCCCCTTCACACCGCGTACCTTTTCGCGGCCTGGCGACCACTTCAGCGGATTATCTGCGTACACCTCTGGGTGACATCCCGGTGGACCGGAATGCTGTCGATCAGGCGCTGGCGCTGCCCCAGGTAGAGGAGTTCGACCGTGCCTTCGAGGGAGAGCATGCCCTGGAAGTACAACTGCCCTTCCTGCAGCGCTCGCTGAACAACTTCAGCATCGTGCCTTTCATCGTCGGACAGGCGAATGCGCTGGAAGTCGGTGAAGTGCTGGATCTGTTGTGGGGCGGAGAAGAAACACTGATCGTCATCAGTTCCGATCTCAGTCATTTCCTGGACTATTACACTGCCAGGGAGAAAGACCGGCATACCACGCAGGCCATCGAATCGCTTCAGCCGGACGCCATCGGTTTCGATGACGCCTGCGGTCGTATTCCCGTAAGCGGTCTGCTGGTGACTGCAAAAGAACATGGTCTGCATGCCAGGACCGTGGATTTACGCAACTCTGGCGATACCGCCGGTGATAAGAGCCGTGTGGTGGGGTATGGTGCTTATGTCTTCAACTGATCACACACTGAACGAACAGCAGCGGGCTGTTCTGCTGCAGACTGCCCGGGAGTCCATCCGCACAGGACTGCGGGAAGGACACCCGCTGGCGGTGAATCCCGCAGATTTCGAAGAAGCCCTGCAGGCGGAACGCGCCACCTTCGTGACCCTGAATGAGGATGGGGAACTGCGTGGCTGCATCGGTCACCTGGAGGCCATTCAGCCGCTGATCAGGGATGTGGCGGACAATGCCTTCAGCGCTGCTTTTCAGGACAGCCGCTTTCCTCCCGTCAGCGAGCGAGAATTCGACCGTCTGGAAATCCACATTTCCGTGCTGAGTCCGCCGCAGCCTCTTTCCTTCGCTTCCGAAGAAGACCTGTTGCGCCAGATCCGTCCTGGTGTGGATGGTCTTATCTTGCAGGATGGCTACTACCGCGGCACCTTCCTGCCATCGGTATGGGAGCAGTTGCCCAGGCAGGAAGAATTTCTCGCCCACCTGAAACTCAAGGCAGGTCTGCCGGCCAATTACTGGTCGGACAGCCTGCAGGTATCCCGCTATACTACGGAATCCTTTTCCGAAGCACAGATATTCACATGAAACACCCTGAAATCCGACGCCGGCTGATCTGGAGCAAGACCTTGCGCTGGTGTCACTGGGGCATGACCCTGTCCGTGCTGGTGCTGCTCTTCAGCGGCTGGCTCATCACCTGGATACCGGAAAAGGCCGACAGCCTGGATGACGCACACTACGTCGGGGCTGCAGTGCTAATTGCCGTCCTTACCATTCGTTTGTGGCTGTTGCTGCTGGGCAAGAGCAATGACCTGCTGAAAAACCTGCTGCCGAACCGGCACCAGCTGAGGCAGGGGTGGCAGGTATTGCGCTCCTATCTATCGCTGGGAAAGATCCCCCTGCCAAAATGGTATGCACATAACCCCCTGTGGGCACCGCTCTATCTCTTTCTCTTCGCCGTCCTGCTTTTGCAGATTTTCAGCGGACTGCTGCTTCTCAACCAGATCACCCTGCTGGGTGAACTGAGCATCCGCCAGATGCATATACTGGGATTCCAGGTCATCAGCCTGTTCACACTCCTTCATATTCTCGCCAGCTTTTTCCACGACGCCAAGGACACGGGATCGGACATCTCAGCCATGGTCAACGGCCATCGCATCTTTATCATCGAATCCCAGCAGCCTGAAACGCCACAAAGCAGCACTGTCATATCACTGGACAGCCTCAAGAAAACCATCAATAAGCCGTAAGCCCGGCAGTAGGGGAAAAAATTTGATCCCTGTCAAAGCAGGGTTTGATTCTGCCCCTCCTCCTCTTTTCCCGTCGCTTTTTCTGATCTATTTTATTTGCAGGAAAGTAAACGAAAGGACAAAAAGTTCAGAGCAGAAGTAATTTGTTGGACATGCCGCAATGGCATGAGGAGTGGATGATGTACAAGAATCCTGTTTATAAATTTCCTGTCAAAATCCTCCCCGGATTGGCTGCATGTATCCTGGCAACATTGCCGACAGGTTCAGTGTGGGGGGCTTATGCTGCGCCGGTGTTATACAAACAGGCAAATGTTGTGCTCATTCAGCGGAAGGACGTAATGTGGACAGGTGTGCCGGGAGAAGATTATCTCAATTTCGGTTCAGTGGTGGTAAGCGGGGACAACAGCAAGCTCATGTTCAATGTTACCTGCGAATTCTGCCAAGCTCCGGCCGGCTTCAATAACCGTCCTTTCGTGGCAGATACCAACGGCGGCAATGTCACCGACATTTCCGACCTCTTTCCGGTCGATCTGGCCAGCAGTTGGTCGGGATGGGGCAATATGGCGCTCGATGATGATGGCAGCAAGGCTTTCATCAGCGTCCTGCGTAGCGGGGGTGAAAAGAATATCTATTACAAGGATCTGTCCAGCGGGAACAACTACCACGCTGTGAACAGCAACGATTTCAGCAACGCCTGGCTCAATCACGATGCCTCTGCCCTGTATCTCGGAAAGTTCGATGCCGGCTACGACGACATTCTGCAAAGGCACAAGCAAGGATTGTGGTGGGCACAGCTCGGTGGCGCGCCGCGCTGGTATCTGGATATTCACGACATGCCCTGCAACGGTATGTGCGACAACCTGAACGCACTGGGTTACATGGGAAACTCCAAGCGTGATGACCATACCTTTTTCGTCTGGAACAGCGGCGCTCCCAGTAATATCTGCGCAGGTGAAGACTGCAACCACAATGCCCTGTGGCACAGCCAGCTGGACGGCAGGGCCGAAACCCTGACCGACCGGGAACACTACTGGGTATCCTCCTATGTGGGTGGCTGGCGCGGCATCAGCACGGAAAGAGGTGAGACGGTGCTCTACAGTTACATCGACCGCAAGGGCGACCCTCAAAAACTGGTCACCGTTGACAGGGCCAACCGTGCGGAGAAGGAACTGACCTGGACAACCAGTCTGAATGCTATCCGTGAGGCCTTCATTACACCCAGTGGTCGCTACGTGCTGGTACGCGGCACCATGGGCTCTGCCGGAGGCTATCATCGGCAGACGCTGTTCGACCTGCTCCACGACAGCACCCGGGATACCTGGTCCTACTACCTCCCTAACAATACGTCATATATCAGCAATATGGCCCTGGATCGCTATTATTACCTGTCGTTTCAAAAGGCCCCCAATGCCATCTATCGCATCGACACCCAGGCGGATGACAATGGC
>DRLF01000130.1 GCA_011051425.1 Thiolapillus brandeum
GCGGGTGTATCATTTCCGGCGCGCGAGTCAAACGCTCTGTGATTTTTTTCGCCACGGTGATCGAGAGCCATTCCTTCATCAAGGACAGTGTCATTCTTCCCAAGGTGACCATCGGCAAGAACTGCCGTATTCAAAACGCCATAATCGACAAGGGTACTTATATTGCTGACGGCACCGTCATCGGCGAAAATCCCGAGGAAGATGCCAAGCGCTTCCATATCACGGCCAAAGGTATTGTGCTGGTGACACCGGAAATGCTGGGGCAGGATCTGTTTTTGACCAAGCCCGAGGAAACATGAGTAACAAACTGAACCTGGTTTTGTGCTGGCATATGCACCAGCCCTACTACCGAGAAGGGCTGGATGGCGACTACCAGCTGCCCTGGGTCTACCTGCATGGCATCAAGGACTACGATGACATGGCGGATCATCTGGAAAAACATCCCCGGATGAAGGCCGTGGTGAACTTTGCGCCGGTGCTGCTGGAGCAACTGGACGACTATGCAAAGCAGATCAAAGCGTTTCTGAGCGATGGCACAGCCACATCCGACCCACTGCTCAACCTGCTGGGAGGCGCCACCCCCATCCCGCCCAACGTCAGCGAACGCCGGGAACTGATCCAGACCTGCCGCCGGGCACATGCCCCGCGCATGATCGATCCCTACCCACATTTCCACGCGCTGCTGCAACAGTTTCCCAGCTCCGACAGGGAGGCGGGACAGGAAATGCTGCTTACCTATCTGGATGAGCAGTATTTCGTGGATCTGCTCATGTGGTATCACCTCGCCTGGTGCAGCTACCGGCTGAAACAGACTCCAGAAATCCGCCTGCTCATCGAAAAGGCCCGGAGTTTCAGCAGCGAAGACCAGCGCACCCTGTTGCAGATCATCCAGAAAACGCTCGAAAGCATCATCCCCCGCTACCGCAAGCTGGCGGAAAGAGGACAGGTCGAAATATCCATGACTCCCTGGGGTCACCCCATCGTGCCCCTGCTGAACGATTTCAACAACATGATCGAAACCCAGCCGGATGCCCCCATGCCGGAGCATTCCCACTACCCGGATGGCGTGGAGCGCTCGCGCTGGCACCTGCGCTACGGCATACAGCGTTTCGAGCACTTTTTCGGATTCAGGCCGCAGGGAATCTGGCTTTCCGAAGGCGCCGTGAGTGATGATGCCCTGAAACTGCTGGACGAGCTTGACGTCCGCTGGACCGCTTCCGGCGAAGCCGTCTGGCATCACAGTTGCATGACCTCCGCCTGCGACCCCGATGACATGGCCTGCCGCAGAGCCCTGTTCATCCCCTACAGGCTGAACGAAAACCAGACCCTGCTGTATTTTCGTGATGACGGCCTGTCCGACCTCATCGGATTCGAATACAGCAAATGGCATGCCGATGACGCGGTCACCGATTTCCTGGGACACCTGGAAAGGATCGCAGGTTCCTTGGGCGACGAAGCGGGTAATCATGTGGTTTCCGTCATTCTCGACGGCGAAAACGCCTGGGAGTATTACCCCAACAACGGACACTACTTCCTCGACGCTCTGTACCAGGCCGTAAGCGACAGTGAGGTCATTCAAAGCACCACCTTTTCCGAAGCAAGCAACCGCGTGCGCAAGGATACCCTCTCCCACCTGGTTCCCGGCAGCTGGGTGTATGGCAGCTTCTCGACCTGGATAGGCAGCGCCGACAAGAACCACGCCTGGGATCTGCTGGCAGATGCCAAGACCGCTTTCGACAACAGGATTGCCCTGCTGAGCAAAAAAAAGGCGGAAACCGCTACCCGCCTGCTGGCCATATGTGAAGCATCGGACTGGTTCTGGTGGTTCGGCGACTACAACCCCTCCGACAGCGTCAATGATTTTGACCGGCTGTTCCGCATCCAGCTCAGAACCCTGTACTGCGCCTTGGACATGACCCCACCGGCTACGCTGGACACACCCATATCCACCGGCGGCGGACAAATGGAGAATGCAGGCACCATGAGGCGTAACTGAAGATGCCCTGCAACCTGCAGCAAAGAAGGGCGGGCGTTCTGCTGCATCCCACCTCGTTGCCTTCGGGCACCCTGAAAGATGCCCGTAGATGGCTGGACTTCATGTCCGCAAGTGATCTGACTGTCTGGCAGATGCTGCCCCTGGGCGTACCCCAGGCAGATTTTTCGCCGTATCAGTGCCTGTCAGCCTTTGCCGCCAATCCGGCCCTGCTGGACAGTCGTGCGCCTTATGATGCAGACAACAGCCACTACCAGGCTTTTTGCCGACAGGAAGCTCACTGGCTGCACGACTATGCCCTGTTCCGCTGCATAAAGACCGCCAACAGGGAAGCCGCCTGGTTCGACTGGCCCGAGGAACTGAAGTGGCGTGATCCCGATGCCCTGCAGCAGTTCGCCAGCACCTACCACGACAGCCTGCAGGCAATAAAGTGGAAGCAGTTCCAGTTGCATCACAACTGGCAGAAGCTGCGCAGCGATGCCCGGGACAGAGGCATACATCTGTTCGGCGACATGCCCATTTTTGTGGCTCACGACAGTGCCGACGTATGGGCCTGTCCAAAACGGTTCATGCTCGACGATGAGGGCAAGCCAGCCTGGGTGACCGGCGTACCACCGGATTATTTCTCGGAGAACGGTCAGCGCTGGGGCAATCCCCACTACGACTGGGACTATCATCTGCAGGAGAATTTCGAATGGTGGCTGGCCAGACTGGAGCACCATTTTCAGTGGTTCGACCTGGTGCGTATCGATCATTTCCGGGGCCTGGAAGCCGTATGGATGATCGATGCAAAGGAAGAAACCGCCATCAACGGCCACTGGCAGAAGGTGCCCGGCGACGCCCTGCTGGCAGCTCTCAAGCACCGCATAGACCCTCTGCCACTGGTAGCGGAGGACCTGGGCGTCATCACGCCGGAAGTCCGCAAGCTCAAGGAAAAATACGGACTGCCCGGCATGGCAGTACTGCAGTTTGCCTTCGATGCCTTCGAGGACAACCCCCACAAGCCCCAGAATATCGTTCCCAACTGTGTGGCCTATACGGGCACCCATGACAACGACACCACACTGGGCTGGTATCAGGCATTACCGGAAAACACACAGCAGTTTGTCCGGGATATGCTGCACATGCAGCCGGATGACGACCTGGTGGACAAAATGATCGAAACGGTGCTGGAATCCAA
>DRLF01000131.1 GCA_011051425.1 Thiolapillus brandeum
AGACACTGAAGCTGATCTGTATGTGGCCATAGACCGCGCAACTGATCGTGCCAGACGCACGGCAATGCGCAGAATCGAACGCCAGCAGTCATTACTGCGGCAACCGGCACCAGAGCCGGAACTTTCCGCTTAATTAAGGATATTGATAATAACCATCCACGGCTTTTTACCCCACTACAATTGAAATAGAGGTAGGCAAGATGAACAACACCACTGCAGCAACAATGGATCGCGCCCAGGCGTCCGTTCTCTCGACCAACGGCGTGATTCGCAACACCTATGCGCTGTTATCCATGACGCTACTGTTCAGCGCCCTGACGGCGGGTGCCTCCATGGTGTTGAATCTGCCTCATCCGGGATTGTTGCTGACACTGGGGGGATATTTTGGACTGCTCTTTCTTACCAGCAAACTCCGCAACAGCGTCTGGGGACTGGCATCTGTTTTTGCACTGACGGGATTCATGGGATACACGCTGGGTCCGATATTGAACAGCTATTTGCTGCTGCCCAACGGCAGCCAGACGGTAATGACGGCAATGGGAGCCACCGGCGCGATTTTTCTGGGTTTGTCAGGTTACGCACTCACCAGCCGCAAGGATTTCAGCTTTTTGGGAGGCTTTCTCTTCGCTGGCATTCTGGTAGCCTTTCTTGCCGGACTGGGCGCTCTGTTTTTTGAAATGCCCGGGCTCTCCCTTGCTGTCTCTTCCCTGTTTGTCCTGCTGATGGCCGGCCTGATCCTGTATCAGACGAGTGAGCTTGTTCATGGTGGAGAAACCAACTACATCATGGCAACGGTGACACTGTATGTGTCGATCTTCAATCTTTTCACCAGTCTTTTACACCTGCTCGGCGCACTGGGTAGCGATGATTGAGGCCTGACTGTCACTGTCCTGCCCAAGAGGTAATCAAATATGCCCCTCGTAAACATGAACGACATGCTGACACATGCCTACAAGCAAGGTTATGCAATTGGCGCTTTTGACCTGGTCAGTCTGGATTTCCTCCAGGGCATTTTGCAGGGAGCCGAAAATGCCCGGGCACCGGTCATCCTGAGTCTTGCCGAATCACATTTCTCCTATTTTGATTTTGAGCTGATGATGCCGGCAGTCGAAGCTGCCGCGAGGCAGGCCTCAGTACCTGTCGCCATTCATCTGGATCACGGGACGACGCTGGGATCTGCTGTCCGTTCGATCAACCTGGGCTGCAATGGCGTGATGGTGGATGCTTCCCATCTTTCCCTGGAAGAGAACATCGAGCTTTCGAGCCAGGTGGTAAGCATGGCACATGGCTGTGGTGTGCCGGTGGAAGGTGAACTCGGCTATGTCCCGGGTGTCGAGGGTGAGGATGCTGAACGCCACCCGGGCAAAGTTGCATACACCAGTGTAAAGGAAGCAAGACGTTATGCAGGTGAAACCGGCATCGATTTCCTCGCCGTATCCGTCGGCACGGTACATGGCCGCATGCAAGGCAAACCCAGCCTCGATTTCGGGCGTCTCTGTGACATCAACAATGCATTGGGTATTCCGCTCGTGATTCATGGCGGTACCGGCCTGTCCGATGATCAGTTCAGGCAACTTATTGCCAACGGCGTGGCCAAGATCAACTACTACACCGCCCTGTCTGATACAGCGGAAAGACGTATCCTGCAGAATGTGCGTTCTGGAAAAGCTGACGGTTACACTTCCCTGCTTCAGGGTGTACCACAAGCAATTGCAGAAGAAACGGAGCGTTGTATTCGCCTGTGGGGTGGTGCCGGCCATGCAGAAGAAGTGCTGGCTGAAAGTGAGGCCTGGCTACCGGTGGAACATGTCATTGTCTACAACGCAGATGGCCTGGACGATTCCGGTGTGCAAGCCATGGCAGACAGAGGACGGCGGGTGTTGTCTGCTATTCCCGGCGTACGTGAAGTCTTTGCCGGCAAAGCCGTAAAGGCGGACGATGCCTATCACTACAGCTGGCTGGTACGTTTCTGCCACCAGGCAGTGATCGACAGTTACAGGGATCATCCTGAGCACCTGGCTTTCGCAAATCAGGTCTTTCGTCCGGTTGCGGGTGATCGCATCAGTATAGACTTCCGCTCCCTGGAGAATGGCTGAGGCCGAATGCCATCTTGTCCGGGATATTTCAGCATTGCGGCAAAATAATCAGTGAAAACGATATCTCAAATGATGCTCGTTCGGATGGTAGTACTTCATCATCTTCGGCGCCAGTTCGAGAAGGGTTTTTTCACGGCTTGCAGCAGCAGGGTGCGTATTGAGGAATTCCGGCGGTGCTCCCTTGTTGACCTTGGCCATTTTTTTCCAGAGAGAGGCCGCAGCATAGGGGTTGAAGCCTGCCCTGGCGGCGATCTCTATGCCAATCCTGTCCGCCTCCCTTTCTGCCGCCCGGCTGTAAGGCAGGGAAACGGCCAGCGTGGCCGCCAGTGCAGCGCCGGTCAGGGCAGCTGAGCGATATCTGTTGTCCTTCAACGCAGTGGCGGAGAGTACCGCCAGTCCAATTTGTGATGCCATGGCGACAGACATCTGTTCCGCCACATGATTGGCCAGTGCATGGCTGATTTCGTGGGCCATGACCTGCGCCAGTTCATCATCCGTGGGTTTGACCTTCTCGATCAGCCCGGTATAGATGGCCATTTTTCCGCCGGCCATGCACCAGGCATTCACCGTGTCGGGTTCGTCGATCAGCGCGACTTCCCAGTCCCACTGCTTGGCTTCCGGGTACATCTTCTCGGCTTCGACGATCAGTTGCCCGGTGATGCGTTTCACCCGTTCAAGCATCTTTGGTTTGGTGTTGAGCTTCCCCTCCTCGGCATATTTTTTCAGCTTTTCAGGATACGCCGAGGCGGATGCTTTCACCGCCTGATTGGGGCTGACCAGCATCAGCTGCGAACGTCCTGTCGGACTGGTGGCGCAGGCAGCCATGAGGATGGCCGTGGAAATCAAAAATACGAGGGATCGGATCATGGGCAGAACAACGATTCAGAACAATGTAAAGGGTGGATTTGCTATCATAGCGCAATCACGAGGCATTCCCCAAAAGGCAGGTTTTTGAACGAACGCGCATCCAAATGGCCGTTATACATGCGACTCATGCGATTGGACAAACCAATTGGCATTTTGTTGCTTCTGTGGCCGACATTGTGGGCCTTGTGGATTGCCGGTGAGGGCCATCCCCGTCTGTGGCTGATCGTGGTCTTTGTTGCCGGGGTGGTGCTGATGCGCTCTGCAGGTTGCGTGATCAACGACTACGCCGACCGCAAGATCGACAGCCACGTGAAGCGCACCGCCCAACGCCCACTGACTGCCGGCCTGGTGAGCAAGAAAGAGGCACTGGTGCTTTTCGGCATCCTGGTGGCGCTGGCTTTCCTGCTGGTGCTCACCCTGAATCCCCTGACCATCGGGCTTTCCCTGGTGGGCGCCTTTCTGGCGACGAGTTACCCCTTCACCAAGCGCTTCACCCATTTGCCCCAGGCCTACCTGGGCGCCGCCTTCGGCTGGGCCATTCCCATGGCATTCGCCGCCCAGACCGGCAGCGTGGATCCACGCTCCTGGTGGCTTTTCGCAGCCGTCCTGGTATGGGCGCTGATCTATGACACCATGTATGCCATGGTGGACCGGGACGATGATCTGAAGATCGGTGTCAAATCCACCGCCATCCTGTTCGGCCGTTATGACCGCCTCATCATCGGCCTGCTGCAGCTGGTTTTTCTGGGTCTGCTGATCCATGTGGGGCGTCTTTTCGGGCTGGGGCCGTATTACTATCTCGGCCTGGCGGTTGCCGCCGTTCTCATGGTTTATCACCAGTGGCTGATCCGCAACCGGCAGCGTGACCCCTGTTTCAGGGCTTTTCTGCACAATCACTGGGTGGGCGTGGTGATCTTCATCAGCATCCTGGCCAACTATTACCTGCCATGAATGCAGAGGAAATGCTGCGCCTGGATGCCGAGTACGTCTGGCATCCTTATTCATCCTTCGACAGTGGCAACCCGGTGTTTCCCGTGACTTCAGCTCAGGGCGTGCGCATCCGCCTGGCTGACGGCAGGGAGCTTATCGATGGCATGTCGTCCTGGTGGTGCGCCATTCACGGTTACAACCACCCGGTGCTGAACGCCGCCATCGAAACCCAGCTGCAGGACATGGCCCACGTGATGTTTGGCGGACTTACCCATGCACCGGCGGTGACGCTGGCCAGGAAGCTGGTGGAACTCACGCCTGCCGGGCTGGAAAAGGTGTTTTTCGCCGATTCCGGCTCCGTCGCCGTGGAAGTGGCCCTGAAGATGGCCATCCAGTACTGGCATGCCCGTGGTGAATCCAGGCAGCGCTTTCTCAGCCTGCGCAGCGGCTATCATGGCGATACCTTCGGCGCCATGTCGGTATGCGATCCGGTCACGGGCATGCACGGGCTTTTCTCCAGCGCCCTCGCCTCCCAGCTTTTCGCCCCTGCACCCGAACCCGCCTTCGGCCAGCCCTGTACGGAAGAACATCTCCGGCCCCTAAGAAAACTGCTGGAGGAACAAGGCCGGGAAATCGCGGCGGTGATCCTCGAACCCATCGTGCAGGGCGCCGGGGGCATGCGTTTCTATTCGGCGGACTACCTGCGGCGCGTTCGGCAGCTGTGCGACGAGCACGGCGTGCTGCTCATTGCCGATGAAATCGCCACGGGTTTCGGTCGTACGGGAAAGCTGTTTGCCTGTGAATGGGCCGGCATCAGCCCGGATATCCTGTGCCTGGGCAAGTCCCTCACCGGGGGATACCTGACCCTGTCAGCCACCCTGACGACTGAGCACATCGCCGGCACCATCAGCAGCAACCCACCGGGTGTGTTCATGCACGGTCCCACTTTCATGGCCAATCCCCTGGCCTGCTCCGTGGCCAATGCCAGCATCGATCTCCTGCTGAAAAGCCCCTGGCAGGCGCGTATCGAAACCATCCGGGATGGTCTGGAAACCGGTCTGGCGCCCTGCCGCGAGCTGCCGGGCGTCAGCGAGGTGCGTGTACTCGGTGCCATCGGCGTGGTCGAGCTGCATCAGGCCGTGGATATGCGGGCAATCCAGCCTGCTTTCGTGGAAGCCGGCGTGTGGGTGCGTCCTTTCGGCAAGCTGGTCTATCTGATGCCAGCCTACGTGATGGAAACGCAGGATCTGCGCGAGCTCTGCGCTGCCACCGTCAACGTTGTGTCCCGGTACTCATGAACCCCCGGGTGGCTGTCGCTTCGACTGACGGATTCGAAAGTCAGGCCCACGGGCTGGCACGAAGACTTTCTCTGGAAATGACCGTTCCGGACGATCCACGGCCTGATTTCCTGCTGCACTTCATCGATGACCGCTTGCAGCTGCAACAGGCCGGCAACAAAGCACCAGGCCCGGTATACGTGGATTTCGTTGCGGGCAAGGCCGCCTACCGCAGGCAACAGGGAGAAGGCCGCCGCACCCCTCTGGCCCGGGCAGTGGGTTTCAAGCCGGGCTTCGTACCCCGTGTGATCGACGCCACCGCCGGACTGGGACAGGACGCGCTGGTGCTGGCCACCCTGGGCTGCACCGTCACCCTGGTGGAACAGTCGCCTGTCGTTCATGCCCTGCTGGAAGATGGCCTGCGGCGGGCAGCCGAGTCACCTGAAACCTACGCCATCGTCAGCCGTATGTCCCTGGTTCATGCCGATTCTGCCGGCTACCTCGAGGCCCTGCCCCGGCATGAGCGGCCGGATGCCATCTACCTGGACCCCATGTA
>DRLF01000132.1 GCA_011051425.1 Thiolapillus brandeum
CCGTGGATGACGACAGTTATCACCTGTTGGCGCCGCTGTTCCCCTCTTCACTGGTGCAGTACCAGTATGAGCGTATCCATCACGACCGTTTCTCCGAAGAGACCCAAACCGCCCGTGAAGCGCGTAACAAGAATGCGCCTTGCGCACACGGCTATCGGGAATACCCCAAGCTGGCCATCATCAAATTCGGCGGCACCAAGCCGCAGAACATCAGCCAACTCAACAGCGAACGGCACGGCGAGGCCTGGCTGCTGCCCTCCCTGCCGCCGCAATGGACAAGCAGAGGCCTCAAGCCGCCCTGCCACGTGGAAACCATCTTCGGTCGCTGGATTCTGGGTTTCCGCGCCATCCGACAGCCGCTATTCATACTCAGGGACTTCCTGAAAAAAACCGGCCACAACAACCTGGCCATCCGCAACAAACGCGCCGAACTGACCCGCCAGATCATCGACGAGCTGCTGATGCTGGCCATCCGCATCCAGCAACTGCCCTCCGGCTGGTCCGCCGCCCCCGAATGCCGACTTTCACGGGCCGAACAATTCTGGCTCGACCCGGGCCGCGCCGGCGAGGACGAGGACTTTGCCGCCGCGCGCGCCGCCGCCGATTGGCGCGAAGACATCACCGACAGCTTTTCCCGCTGGCTGAACAAGCAACTGGACAGCGACAAGACCCCCATGGCGGATGCCGAGCGCGAACATTGGCGCAAGGAACTGGATGATGAACTGCGCCTGCTGCGCGAGGAGTTGCACCATGACTGACATCGACGGACTGCTGCTGATCCCCCACCTTCGGGTACAGAACGCCAACGCCATCTCCGGGCCGTTGAGCTGGGGCTTTCCCTCGCCCACCGCCTTTCTCGGCTTTGCCCACGCGCTGGAGCGAAAGCTTCGCGACGACTGGGAAGTGCAATTCACCGGCGTGGCCATCGTCTGTCACCGCTTCGACCCTTTGACCACCCAGCCCAATCGCAGACGGCATCAGGTGTTCAACCTGATGCGTCACCCCGTTCGTGCCGGCTACAAGAAGTGGCAGGACAAGGACGCCGCCCTCATCGAGGAAGGCCGAGCCCATATGGAAATCAGCCTGCTGCTGGAAACCGAAGGCGACTTCGATGATGAACCGGACGAATTTCTGGAGATGGTTTCCGAAACGGTGCAGGGCATGCGCCTGGCCGGTGGCAGCATCCTTCCCATGCGCGACTCCACGAACCGGCCTGTTTGGCAACCCTGGTGGGACGATGAGTCGGACAATCTCGAAGCCTTCCGCAAACTACGGCGGCGCTTGTTGCCGGGTTTCGCCCTGGTCCATCGCCCGGACCTGCTGGCCGAACGACTGGATGAACTTCGGGAACAGAACCCCGATGCCAACGCCCTGGATGCCCTGATCGACCTCTCCGCCCTTCATGTCGAGCCGGCAACCGACGAGCAAGGCCAGGCTCATTGGCAATACCACCGACCACCGGGCTGGATCGTCCCGCTACCGATCGGTTACAGCGGCCTGTCGGAACTCTACCCACCCGGCCAGGTCGCCCATGCCCGGGATGGCGAAACACCTTTCCGTTTCGTCGAGAGCCTCTATTCGCTGGGCCAGTGGATCAGCCCACATCGCATCCACCATCCCGGCCACCTCATGTGGCGATATCAGACCGATGAGCCCAACGGCCTGTATCTGTGCGCCAACGACTATGCAACCACCCTGAACAAGGAGTAAACCCATGACCGCAGCCAAACTCAAGACCGCTTCCGTCCTCGCCTTCGAGCGCAAGCTCGATCCGTCCGATGCGCTGTTCCATGCTGGCGACTGGGAGAACCGGAACGCCACGGATTGGCCCGCCATCGAGATTCGCGAAAAATCCGTGCGCGGCACCATCTCCAACCGCCTCAAGACAAAGGAACAAGACCCGGCAAAACTGGATGCCGCCATCCAGAATCCGAATCTGCAAACCGTGGATGTCGCCACCCTCCCAGCCGATGCCGACACCCTGCGGGCCAGCTTCACGCTTCGCGTACTCGGCGGCGCCGGCACCCCTTCCGCCTGCAACAACCCCGACTACCAGAAAGCGCTGACCCAGGTCATCGAGCAATACAAATCGGAGATAGGCTTTGGCGAGCTGGCCCGGCGCTATGCCACCAACCTGGCCAATGGCCGCTTTCTCTGGCGCAACCGCATGGCCGCGGAGCAAGTCGAGGTCGATATCCACAAACTGGAACAGGGAGAACGCACGGCTTCCTGGCACTTCGAGGCGGAGAAGTATTCGCTGCGTAGCTTCGACACCACCGACGAGCCGCTGAACGAACTGGCCGCCACCATACAGTCCGGTCTCGCCGGCGACAGCCATGTCCTGCTGGAAGTCGTGGCCCACGCCCGCATGGGCAGGGGGCAGGAAGCCTATCCCTCCCAGGAGCTGATCCTCGACAAGGGCGACCAGAAGGGCCAGAAAAGCAAGACCCTGTATCAGGTCGATGGCGTCGCCGCCATGCACAGCCAGAAGATCGGCAACGCCCTGCGCACCATCGACACCTGGTATCCCAACGAAGAAGGCGAACCCCTGGGGCCCATCGCCGTGGAACCCTACGGCTCCGTCACCTCGCAAGGGCGCGCCTACCGTCAGCCCAAACAGAAAATGGACTTCTACAACCTGCTCGATCAATGGGTGCTCAAAGGGCAGGCGCCGGAGACGGAACAACAACACTTCGTCATGGCCAATCTGATTCGGGGCGGCGTGTTCGGCGACAAGGATTGAACACCATGGACCACTACATCGACATCACACTACTTCCTGATCCCGAGTTTTCACCAAATTTGTTGATGAATGCCCTGTTCGCAAAGTTGCACCGGGGACTGGTGGAAACCGGAAAAAACCGCATCGGCGTCAGCTTCCCACAACACGACGATACCCGTCCCACACTTGGTCCGGTGCTTCGGCTTCATGGGAAGGTAGAAGATCTGTCCCGCCTCATGCGACACAATTGGCTGAACGGAATGCGCGATCATGTCCATTCCAACGAGATAAGTCCCATACCGCCCCCCAAGGGCTTCCGGAACGTTTACCGCGTACAGGCAAAGAGCAATCCGGAACGGCTGCGCCGCCGCTACATGAAACGTCATCAGGCCGATCCCAAGGCCGCCGAGGAAGCCATCCCCGATACCGTGGCCGAATACCTGCCACTGCCCTGGGTCACCCTCGGCAGCCATAGCACCGGACAGCGATTCCGCCTCTTCATAGCGCATGCCCCCATCACCGGAGAAGCAACCGAGGGGAAATTCAGCCATTATGGGCTGAGCCGAAATGCAACGATCCCCTGGTTTTGATCCTTTTTCACGGCCTGATCAGCAAGCACATATAGATCAACAAGTTACAATTATGCGCACAAAAAGGGAGAAAACAGTCGATTCCCCCCTTGCTCTTTAACAACAAGGACTTATGGGTATATAGTTGTTGTTCACTGCCGCACAGGCAGCTCAGAAATTGGAAATCATCTGCTGCACGGCTTGCAGGGCGTTCACTGCCGCACAGGCAGCTCAGAAAAATCATAAACCAGCGGCGGCTGTGCCTCACCAGTTCACTGCCGCACAGGCAGCTCAGAAAGACACATCATCCACGCGGACCGGCGAACTTACGTTCACTGCCGCACAGGCAGCTCAGAAAAATGGGTTAAACCTCGTTGCGGATCAATTGGTGTTCACTGCCGCACAGGCAGCTCAGAAAAGCTACGGTGATGATGTGCCGTACAACATCGTGTTCACTGCCGCACAGGCAGCTCAGAAAGGACTGGTGCAGGGGCCGTTTTTGATTTTCGGGTTCACTGCCGCACAGGCAGCTCAGAAAATCAACATCAGCACCCCAGGCCAACCCCATGCGTTCACTGCCGCACAGGCAGCTCAGAAAGGTATCTCGTGCGGTTGTCACTGAGATAGCAGGTTCACTGCCGCACAGGCAGCTCAGAAAATAGCGTCCTCAGCGGCCTTGCTCACGGCAAAGTTCACTGCCGCACAGGCAGCTCAGAAAATTGGCGCCACAGTGCGCTGCTACGACGCCTCGTTCACTGCCGCACAGGCAGCTCAGAAAGGATACATACACGCCGTTGTAGGCGGGCCTGTGTTCACTGCCGCACAGGCAGCTCAGAAATTCCAGGTATCCACGTCCATGACCACGTCCACGTTCACTGCCGCACAGGCAGCTCAGAAAAGCGCCGAACGCAACGCGACCGATGTTGCCCGGTTCACTGCCGCACAGGCAGCTCAGAAAGTTTAAGGCGGCTGCAAGCAATTGTTTTGCAAGTTCACTGCCGCACAGGCAGCTCAGAAAATGGACGTCCACCGCTTTGACCATGTATGTGAGTTCACTGCCGCACAGGCAGCTCAGAAAACCCAGGTTGTGGATTTTGGCCGTGATTCAGGGTTCACTGCCGCACAGGCAGCTCAGAAATGAAGATGTGGCAAAGATGATGGAATCCTACAGTTCACTGCCGCACAGGCAGCTCAGAAAACCAGGCTGAAACACTCCCCTCACGGCGTCCGGTTCACTGCCGCACAGGCAGCTCAGAAAAGGGTGCGGAACCGCACGCGCAGGTCGTTCTGGTTCACTGCCGCACAGGCAGCTCAGAAATGTCCCGTTATGCCAAGGCCTGCATCGACGTGGTTCACTGCCGCACAGGCAGCTCAGAAAAATTTGTCCCGGAGCTGGGGCAGATTGTCCAGGTTCACTGCCGCACAGGCAGCTCAGAAATGGCTGTAGCGCTGGATGCCGGGCATCTGCACGTTCACTGCCGCACAGGCAGCTCAGAAATGATGATGGACGTTATGCCTCGGACGGCACTGGTTCACTGCCGCACAGGCAGCTCAGAAAACACGATAGGAGATTCGTCAGGCAGCGCACCGGTTCACTGCCGCACAGGCAGCTCAGAAATGTTGCGAAATTACCCCGCTTTTCATCAGCTGGTTCACTGCCGCACAGGCAGCTCAGAAAAGCAGTATCGGGCTGTCCGGCTATGCGCTGCAGTTCACTGCCGCACAGGCAGCTCAGAAAAGGCCAAGACGGCCTGGTGCCGAATGGCCCCTGTTCACTGCCGCACAGGCAGCTCAGAAATGCGTCTGGTTCATAACCCCTCCGCTGTTTGCGTTCACTGCCGCATAGGCAGATCAGCAGATACAAGGGGCGGAGTCAAATCGTTCAATGCGGCGGTTTTCCTAGATGACTTCTGTGATTTGACTCCGACCTCAGACAGTGCGAAGTCACAACGGTGTTTGAGCCTAAAGATTGGGATACCCCTCCAGCTTTCAACCCCCGACCGGACAAGGCCACCGGCAGGCATCCAGAGCTGCCTGCTCTATAGAAGGTCGGCAAACCTCGTATGACTCAGTTTCCGCTTTAAGAGGCTTTCGGCCATTTTTTTAAGGATGCCTTCGTCGTCACTTTTCATGGTTTTGACGGCAGTGGCTAGAACGCGGATGTCATACTGGCTGGGGTAAATTTCCGGAACGGGTTTTTCAAGGTTCAGCAGGCCATATACCGCCATGATGGCTGAACGCACGGAGTATTCAACAGTAAAGACGCAATCATCTTCGATTTCGCAGAATTGCCCAACAAAGGCAAGGTTCACACTGCCTTCTGGAATGACTTCAGGCCTGTCCCCCTTGACTCTGGGCATGAACTGGCTGGTGATGTAGGGCATCATGGCAGGGATGACGATGCACTCATCCAGGTAAGCCTGCATCTCATTTTCTTCGATGCCTAAATGATAGAGAAGCTCCTGCAGCAACTCCCGCCCGGTGCACTCACTCATATTCTTGCCAATGAAATCCCCCTTGTTGTCAGGAAAGAGCGCGTAAGCCCAGGCCACCGTGGTGTCAGCAGGCTGATTCTTGTACTGCGGCTGCCGGTTGACCGTGACGCTCATGAGCCAGTTGGAGTCCCTGATGGTGATAATGCCCCCCGTGGCCGTCCGGTGGGGCAGGAACTCGCGTTCTGCAAAGGTTTCGAGCAGTGTGCGGAATCGGCTTCCCCTGGCGGTTATGGTGAAAGACTCCCATTTTGTCTTGTCGATGTCGTTGCAAAACACATCCGGCTTGCCGAAGGCGGCATCCTTGGCAGCAATCTTTTTCCACAACGCCCAGACCGCGCCTTCCGAGCGATCCAGGGTGGGCGCGTGGTCCATGTCACCCAGGCTTGAATTCTCGGTCATGGAACCATTGGTAAAGAACACAAGATCGTCGGCAGTGATGGTGATTGTCTCAGCTTTTCCTTCCTTGTCGAGATGAATGGCAGTCACCGTTTTTTGTCCCTCGGCAATATCGAAGTCAAGATCCGTCACGGTGGTATTGAAAACAAAGTTGACCCCTTTCGATTCGAGGTGTTTTTTCAAGGGCAATACCAGTGAGTCATACTGGTTGTATTTGGTAAACAGCAGATCCCGCATGGTGCTCATGCCGGGCAGCAGGTGAATGAAACGCTGCATGTAACGCTTCATTTCCACCAGGCTGTGCCAGGTTTCGAAAGCGAACATGCTGCGCCAGTAGAGCCACATGTCCGTCTCGAAGAACGAAGCATCGAAATACTCTTCGACCGTTTGCCGCCCCAGGTCTTCCTCCCTGGCAAGAATCAGTTTTGTCAGCTCATGAACATTCTTTTCGTGCAGTCCCAGATCGGTCCGTCGGTGTTTTTCTCCCCGGTTGTAGATGACGCGCACCTTGGAGAAGTTGGGATCGATTTCATTGATCTCCCTGAACTCATCCAAAACGCTGCGCCCTTCCTCCTCAAGGGATGGCACTTCCCGGTAAAGGTCCCAGAGACACTCGTAATGGGCTTCCATCTCCCGTCCACCGCGGGCCACGAAGCCATGTTCAGGATCTCCCGCGCCATCCAAAGCACCGCCAGAGATATTCCCCTGCTCAAAAATAGTGATCTGATTTCCCTGCATTTGCCCGTCCCGCATCAGGTATTCCGCAGCAGCAAGGGAAGCAATCCCCGAGCCAATAAGAAAGGCCCGCTTGTTTTCTATGCCTTCCGGTTTACGCGGCTTGATTCTCTGGTAGTTGTTCATGATTCTTCCTTTTCATGTTGATTGAAATAAAACCGGAGATACCCCCTGGCTGCATGCAAAGAGACCCTGCACGCCGCCATCCCTGAACGATACCAGATCTCGCGGGCGGCTGAGGACAACATATTTGGTCGCCGGGTTAATAACACTTCACGAATGGTGTGGCTCCAACAACCGCCCCATCATCCACGCCCGCATGTCTGTCACTTCTTCAGCGCACAGGGAATGGGCCATGTCGTATTCGTGCCATTCCACCTGATGCCCCATGTCCTTCAGGCGCTCCCGGGCATCCCTGGCCGCCTGCCAGGGCACCACGTCGTCCATGCGTCCATGAGCCTGAAAGATGTGGCGCGGCACCGGGCTGTCCAGGGGAAGAGCCCGAGGCAGGTAGGTGGACAGAGCCATGACGCCGGCCAGGGGCTGATCGCTGCGCAGGGCGGCGGCAAGGGCGATGACCCCGCCCTGGGAGAAACCCGCTAGCAGGATGTTTTCCGGCGGGATGCCCCGGTCCGTCTCTTCATCCACCAGCTTCAGTAGGTAATCCGTGGAACGCAGGATGCCATCCACATCAATCCTTGCCAGAAGATCCATGCCGTGAATGTCGTACCAAGCAGGCATCACATACCCGTTGTTCACCGTCACTGGCTGCCTGGGGGCGTTGGGAAAGACAAAACGCAGACCCAGTTCCCCGGGAATCCGCAGTTGCGGCAACAAAGGCAGGAAATCATTGCCATCCGCACCCAGTCCGTGCAGCCAGATGACGCTGCAGCGGGCCGGCCCCGGGGGATCGATTTCGACACAGGGAGGATATTCCATGGAGCTGTCCGAAGGAAAAAAACGCTATACTAGCAGGCCGATCAACCCTTTTCCTGTTCCTGATGACGATGAAGCGAATACTCCTGCTGCTGGTTCTTGTCCTGCCCCTGCTGAGCGCCTGCGGCAGCAAAGGCCCTTTGTATCTTCCAGACGATCATAAGGAAAACAACCGTTAACCATGGATTATTTCAACTACAAGAACGGCCGGCTGTGCGCAGAAGACGTGCCTTTGGAGGAGATCGCTGCTTCCCATGGCACCCCCTGTTACGTCTATTCACGCGCCACCCTGGAGCGCCACTGGCGCGCTTTCGATGAAGCCTTTGCC
>DRLF01000133.1 GCA_011051425.1 Thiolapillus brandeum
CAATTATGCGCGGGCGGCCTTCAAGGGCAGTTCACAGATCTGGAAGGACCTGGTGAAGCTGAACCAGATCATGCCTGGTGTTATTTCAGTGAGTATTCCCATACGTGGCAAGGAACCGGTGTTGCCGGACTGTTCGGAAGATCAGCTGTTCCCGGAAGAGATCTACGATATCGAGGATATCAAGGAACGTAATGCCATCTGTTCAGCGGAGAAGAAAGCTCGTGGCTGCTGGGATGCGGAAGCCTGTGGTGCGCAGGGTGTCTTCAATGATGCTGATGTACTGGCGGACATGGAGGCGATGGAAACCTGGATGCGTTCCCATCCGTTCATTGGTTATACGGGTTCATACGCCCAGTACATCCGGCTGGTGAATATGCTGCTCAGCGCCGAACCCGGTGTAAAGCCGGATGTGAAAGATCTGGCGATTCCCTCCAGGGCATTTCTGACGGCTATTGATCCGGATGATGACCGTGATCCTGACGGTATTGTCCAGTTGTACAATGGCCTGCTTGAAATGATGACCTCGGATGGGGATATGGACTCTTTTGTTTCCGCCGACTGGAATGAGGGCGTGGTACTGGGCTTCATCAATACGATGGATCCACGGGAGACTCACCAGGTCACCATGGATATCCAGCAGTACATCGAGGAGCACAAGAATGACAAGGGCTTCAGCAAGGTCAATTTCGGCCTGCGTTGCGGACCCGTGGATGATCCGAAACTCTATAAAGCCTGTGACAGCAATGAAATGTCACAGCCGGGGCCCAATTATGTGCGCCCTGCCGTTGGCGGATTCCTGGGCGCGACCGAGGCCACCCGCGAGGTCGCCATGTCCAACTGGCTGACCGGACCCCTGTTCACCGCATTCGTGGTGTTCGTGGTGGCAGCTCTGATCTTCCGCTCCCTCCTGGTGTCCGGCATCCTGATCTTCACCCTGCTGATCACCCTGTTTGCCCAGTACGGTCTGGGCGGCTACTTTACTTCAGTGCAGGAATGGTCGGGTAACCTGGCATTCCACCTGCTCGTGACACTGAGTATTGCCATGGGTCTGGGTGTCGACTACGGTATTTACATGTTCTCGCGTCTGCGTGAGGAAATGGCGGCTACCGCGGGCGACTGGAGCGCTTCTCTGCGCAAGACGCTGAATACTACCGGCTCGGCGGTTATCGTCTCTGTTGTGGTGCTGCTGGGCAGCTTTATCCCGCTGGTGGCGACGGATTTGGCCAACACCTGGGGGCTTGCCATGTTCATTGGTGAGGCGCTGGTCATCGACGTGTTTACCGCGCTGATGCTGTTGCCTGTGCTGGTTTATCTGTTCAAGCCCAAGTATGTCTTCGGGGTAAACGGCGGTTAGAGAAAATGCCGGGCGGCGCAAGCCGTCCCGTGCATTGCCGTACATAACAAACCGCGTTATCCCTCATGATCAAAGGAGGAGATAACGCGGTTTTTCTTTGCTGGGAACGGGAGGGCTTCAGCTGTCCCGGTGTACCTCGTTCATGAATCGCTGAAAATTTCCTTCGAGCAGGTCTTCGATGTGATCGATACTGGTGTCGATGGCCTGTTCAAGCTTCTGCTGGTCTTCCCTAGACGGTCTCGAAAGCACATAGTCTGTCACCTGATCCCGGTGCCCGGGATGGTCTATGCCCAGGCGCAGGCGATAGAAATCCTTGCTGCCGAGCGCTGAAATGATGTCTCTCAGCCCGTTGTGCCCGCCATGCCCGCCACCTTTTTTCAGCCGCACCGATCCCGCGGGCAGGTCCAGTTCATCGTGAACCACTAGGATCTGTTCCGGTACAAAACGATAGAAACGCGCCAGCGCACTGGCCGATTGGCCGCTGCGGTTCATGAAGGTCATGGGTTTGAGCAGCCAACAATCCCCGCCGGGCAGGGATAGCTTCCCGGTCTGGCCGAAAAACTTGTTGTCAGCGCGCAATTGCAGCCCAAAGCGGTTCGCCAGTCTGTCGGCCAGCCAGAATCCTGCATTGTGGCGGGTGTGCTGATACTTGTCGCCAGGATTACCGAGACCGACGATGCAGCGAATACCTTCTTGCATGATGTTGCTCCGGAAACAAAAACGGCGACCCGCAGGCCGCCGCTTGTGGTTGGCGCCAGACGGCCGGGTTACTCCTCTTCAGAGGCAGGCTCTTCCGGGGTTTCGGTTTCGGCCGGTGCCTCTTCTTCTTCCTCGACAGCTTTAGCCTTGGCCTGCATGGCGGCTACGAGTTCATCGTGCTCATGCTCATCACCGTGGGTCAATGCCACGATCTCGACACCTTCAGGCAGCTTGATGTCTGTCAGGTGTAGCATGTCACCGACATCCATTCCCGATACGTCTACATCGATGTATTCCGGCAGGTTCTGCGCTTCGCAGATGATCTCCAGATCGACAATGGTATGGGAGATGCTGCCTCCTGCCTTGATGCCGGGAGCGGATTCCTCGCCGGTAAAGTGCAGGGGCACGTTCATCTTGATGCGGTCGGTAGCGGCAACGCGCTGCAGGTCGAAATGCAGGATGAAAGGCTTGGCGGGATGGCGCTGGAGGTCTTTGAGTACCACGCGCTGCTTTTTGCCATCGATTTCCACTTCGACGATGGATGAGTAGAAGGCTTCATGCTCCAGCAGTTGCAGCAGTTTGTTGTGTGCAGTAGCGACCATTTCCGGATCTTGTCCGCCGCCATAGATGATGCCGGGAACCAGGCCTTCACGACGCAGGCGGCGGCTCGCACCCTTCCCCCCGTCGTTGCGGGCTACTGCTTGAATAGTTAGTATGTCTGACATTACTTTCTCCTGAGAGTAAAAGAAACCCCGGCATAACCGCGACCAGTCATGTCAGGGCAGGTTCTGTGTGCGGTGCACACGGTGTTCAGTCCATAAACAGCGAGCTTACCGACTCCTCGTTGTTTATGCGGCGCATGGATTCTGCCAGGATGCCTGCGATGGAAAGCTGGCGAATCTTGCTTGAATTCTTTGCTGCCGGTTGCAGCGGGATGGTGTTTGTCACCACCAGTTCGTCCAGGTTCGAGCCGTTGATGTTGTCAACGGCAGGCCCGGACAGCACGGCGTGCGTGCAGTAGGCCACAACCCGGGCGGCACCATGAGCTTTCAGTGCATCGGCGGCCTTGCACAGGGTACCTGCAGTGTCCACCAGATCATCCACGATCACGCAGGAACGTCCTTCCACGTCACCGATGATGTTCATCACCTGGGCTTCATTGGCCTTGGGACGACGCTTGTCAATGATGGCCAGGTCCGCATCGTCCAGGCGTTTCGCAAGTGCTCTTGCACGTACCACGCCACCGACATCCGGAGATACCACGATAAGTTCGGGGTACTTCTGCCGCCAGATGTCACCCAGAAGTATGGGTGAGGAGTATATATTGTCCACCGGGATGTCGAAAAAGCCCTGAATCTGGTCGGCATGCAGATCCATGGTCAGTACACGGTCGGCGCCCGCGGTGCCAATCATTTTTGCCGCCAGCCGGGCGGTAATGGGCACCCTGGCGGATCTCGGCCGGCGGTCCTGCCGGGAATAGCCGAAATAGGGGATGACCGCAGTTATGCGGTTGGCCGAAGCCCAGCGGAGGGCGTCGATCATCACCAGCAGTTCGATGAGGTGGTCGTTGGTGGGAGCGGAAGTGGGTTGAACCACGAACACATCCCTGCCGCGAACATTGTCCTCAATTTCGACCTGAATTTCGCCGTCG
>DRLF01000134.1 GCA_011051425.1 Thiolapillus brandeum
ATCCAGCTCAGTATCAGCTGCTTGTCCTTCAGAAAAAAGAACACCAGCAGGGGCATCAGTACAAGATACACCAGTAGGGTGATGACACCCACTACCGATGAAAGTGACCAGGACAGAACCTTCTGGCCGATGTTGCCTGCCTCGCTCCCAATAGTACCGATGACTTCCTGCACCTGATCCGCGGTGATGAGTTCAGGATATTTTTCCGGCAGCATCATCAAAGCCTGCTGCCCCTGTGCCAGCATGTTCGGCAACTGCTGCACCAGCTGGGTTACCTGACGGGACAGCAATGGCATCAGTCCGAACAGGATCAGCCCCAGCACGATCAGGAACAGGATGAACACGACCACCACCGCGATCATGCGCGGTACGCCCAGGCGCTGCAGCGGCGCCACCAGGCCTTCGAGCAGATAGGCGATAACGATACTGGCCAGCACCGGCGCCAGCATGTCTCCCATGGTAATGACGATGACAAAACCACCCAGCAGCAGGGAAAGCAGAACCACGAGCTGGGGGTCTGAGAAAGTACGTCTGAGCCATTGAAAGATGAGCTGCATTTTCGCGCCTGTTATTTTTCGTTTTTCTGCAGGTAAATCTCGTAATGCTCCTGGAAAAGCACTTCGAGCTCATCGATCACTTCGGCTGCAGGCTGCCCCTGCAGCATGTGCGCTGTCATGAGCGAGGTGGCCCTGTCCAGCAGGGCATCACGATCGATCATGGGAAAGGTTTTCGTCAGCCGGCGCATGGCAGCCACCACCGATTCCTCCTGGGGGCGGGGGATATCCTCAGGCAGGCTCGGGCCACTGGCTTCGGCCGGTGCCTGAGCGCTTTCCTGTTCCTGCTGCTGCCACAGGAATTCGGCGAAGGCCAGCAGGCTTTCACGCCGCTTCCCGTCCAGGCCGGAATACAGCCGCAGCAACCGACGCTGTTCCTTCGGCAGACTGACTGCGGGGGAAAGCAAGATCTAGTCTTCCTTTTCGCAATAACTGCGGGCAAATTCCAGCAGTTCATCCATGACCCGTACACGGAACTTCTGCTTCTGGTGCACGAAGGAAAAAGGACGGTGCATGGGAGGATCCAGCTCCAGCACTTCCAGGGTCTGCAACTTGAGCTCCTTGGCGATGGTGGCCTCGGATACGATCGAGATACCCATGCCCGCCTCCACGGCACCCTTGACTGCTTCCGGGCTGCCCAGTTCCATCGCGACGTTCAGCCCATCCTTGCAGCCTTCAGCGTTGCAGACATATTCCTCGATGACCTCACGGGTGCCCGAGCCCTCTTCACGGCAGATGAAGGGATACTCCATCAGTTCAGACAGCTCAACAACATCCTTTTCCGCAAGACGGTGGCCCTTGGGAACAATGGCGACCAGTTTGTCATCGCGGCAGCTTTCGACAACCAGGTTCTTGTTGCCTACCTGCGCTTCCACCACGCCCAGGTCGATGACATTGTTTTCCACCATGGAAACAATGCCTTCCGTATTGGAAACCTTCAGGTGAATGACCACATCTTCGTATTTATTGCGGAAATCACCCAGCAACGAGGGCAACATGTATTCGGCTATGGTCGTACTCGCTCCGATGGTCAGCGAACCGCTGATTTCCCCGGTCATTTCCCGGACCATGTTTTCCATTTCAGTGTATTGCTCGAAGATCTTGTCCGCATAGCCGTAAACCAGGGTACCGGCCTTTGTCAGGCTGATGCGGTTGTGCGTTCGGTCGAACAGGCGGGTATTGAAATACTCTTCGAGCTGGCGAACCTGGAAGGTCACCGCCGGCTGGGTCATGTGCAGGGTTTCTGCTGCCTTGGTAAAACTCAATAACTTTGCGACTGTGAAAAACACCTGTAGTCTGCGGTCGGCCATAATGCTTTCTGCTCCCGATACCGGTAGTGCGGAACATCCCCCTATTGGCAAAACGCGCCTCCACCCTTTCCTGTCCGACACTGGCGTCAAACCGGGAAAAGCAGGACAGGTTTGCCTGGACGTAAACTCCACAAACACCTGCGATAAATTTATCTTATATTATAAACTGCTAAAGCATAAACTTGCCACAAAAATACCGTGAATCCTTTGCTATTTGTCAAAAAAGCAACCGAAAGAACCATCTCCACCGCTATAAGAGATAGTGCTGGCATTTTTACGCGAATTGGCATAGCCTTTGAGTAATTTCGCCACAAAGTATCATTTGTGTCACAGGCAGGGTATCTGGCTTAAAAAAATGCAGGCCAGCACACAGGCGATACGTTCTATATCAAGGGAGACTCACCAGCATGAGAAAAACACCGATTCGCAAGCCACTGGGCCTGCTCATTGGCAGCATCCTGACCACCACGGCGTTTAACGTACAGTCAGCCGGTTTTGCCATCATCGAAAACAGCGCAAGCGGCATGGGTAACGCCTTCGCCGGCGCCGCCGCCGTTGCCGAAGACGCATCCACCGTCTATTTCAATCCGGCTGGCCTGACCAACCTGTCGGGTTCTCAGCTGGTTGCCGCCGGACATATCATTGTTCCGGGCGCCGATTTCAGCAACCGGGGTTCCTATGTAAATCCCTCGCTCACTGGGGGCGCGCCTATTGCCGGCTCGCTTTCCGGAGCGAATGACGACGGCGGAGAGACCGCTTTCGTTCCCAACCTCTACTACGCAACCCAGATCGATGACCAGTGGTTCGCCGGTGTCGGCGTCAACGCGCCTTTCGGCCTCGCCACAAAATATGATGATGACTGGGTGGGCCGTTACCACGCAATCCGTTCGGAAATCAAAACCATCAACATCAACCCCAGTATTGCCTACAAGCTGAATGAACGTATTTCCCTGGGTGGTGGCGTCAGCGCCCAGTACATCAGTGCCACGCTATCCAACAACGTGGATTTCGGCACCATCTGCTACGGCCTTGAAGCCCAGATCCCCCAGCTGCCAGACGGCACCTGCGCCGCCGCGGGCATGATGCCCACGGGCTCCGATGGTTATGCCAAGGTCAAGGGTACCGACTGGAGCTTCGGCTTCAATCTCGGCGCCATGATCAATTTCACTGACCATACCCGTGTCGGCCTTGCCTACCGCTCCAACATCAAACAGAACCTCGAAGGCTCTGCCGATTTCCGTGTTCCGGCCGGTTTCCAGGCGATCCTTGACATGGGCATTCCCCTGTTCAGCAATACCAGCGCCACGGCTGACGTCGATCTGCCGGAATCGGCTTCCGTAAGTCTGTATCACGCTTTCAATGACCAATGGGCTGTTCTCGCGGACGCGACCTGGACCAAGTGGAGCCGTTTCGATGAGCTGGTCATCAAGTACGGCAACCCGGCGCAGCCAGACACAGTGCAGCCGGAAAACTGGGACAACAACATGCGCTATTCCCTGGGCGCCACCTACAGCCCCAGCCAGAAATGGATCTTCCGGGCCGGCTGGGCCTATGATGAAACCCCCATCAGCCGCACCAAGGACCGTACACCGCGCATTCCCGGCAATGACCGCACCTGGGTTGCCTTGGGCCTGGGTTATCGCATGTCCGACAGCCTGAGCCTCGACGCGGCTTATTCACACCTGTTCATCGACGATACCAAGATGGATGCGCTCGATCACAGCACCGGTCACCAGCTGATCGGCACCTATGAATCCGACGTGGACATCTTCAGCGCCCAGCTGAACTACAAATTCTAGGCGTTTGCACCGGTTCAGGCCCACCAGGCCCTGAACCGGAAGCAAAAAAAAGCCGCCCGTAAAGGCGGCTTTTTTTGCTTAAAAAACAACTACATATACATACAAATATCCGCATCTCCGGCAAACTCGAAGAAGCGTGCCGCACCGGCCAGTTCGATGCCATCGATAAACTCGGAGGGTTCCATATCGAACAGCTCCACAGTCATGTTGCAGGCAATAAAACGGACTTCGGCTTCCTGGCTGAGTTCACGCAATTCAGTGAGACTGGCCACACCTTTGGCTGCCATCTGCTTCTTCATCATGGAAGTCATCATGGCTTCCATACCCGGCAATGCTGTCACCAGTACGGGCATCCACTTTTCCATGCCACCCGGCATGGGCATACCCGGATTACCCAGGGGCGTTACACGCAGGTGATCCAGATCCTTCTTCAGCAACTGCAAGCCATAGAAGGTAAAGAAAATCTCCACATCATAGCCAAGTGCTGCAGCAGTAGAGCCGAGAATGAACGGAGGATAACCCCAGTCCAGGGTTCCTTTTGTGGCAATAATCGCCAGTTTTTTCTGTTCCATTGGTTTTCTCCCCTGCGCAGAACGCAGTATCAGAAATCAACAGGCGATCAGGCCTTCTTGATCAGGAAATGGAACTTGCCACCTTCTTCCTTGGATTCCATCAGCTCGTTTCCGGTCTGCTTGGAAAAAGCTTCGAAATCTTTAACAGAACCGGGATCGGTGGCAATGATATGCAGTACCTTGCCGGAATCCAGAGCTGCCAGCGCTTTCTTGGCACGCAGAATAGGAAGTGGGCAGTTCAAACCGCTTGCGTCGAGTTCATCATCAAAATCAGCCATGGGATTTCTCCAGTGTTTAGGGGTTTAAATAACAGTGCTTTCTTATATTCTAACTCTGCGAGAAAGGCAAGCACCAGATGAAAAAAAGACTCACAGAGTGGTAATTTCGTACCCGTTCCGAGCCCAGTCAATAATGCCACCACGCAAATTGTAGGCGTTGCCCACACCTTGCTGTTCGAGAAAGGCGCAGGCATGATAGGAACGCGCCCCACTGCGGCAATACAGGATGATATCCTTGTCCTTGGGAAGGTCCTGCAACTTCAGTGGAATAAGGTGCATGGCCAGGTGTTCAGCCCTGGGCAGCACGCCCTGACGAACTTCCGCATCGCTGCGAATATCCAGTAAAACAATATCCTCGCCTGCATCCAGCCGCTTTTTCAGCGTGGATGAGTCGATCTCTTTGACTTGCATTCCCACCTCAGATCTGGTCGATGGCAACTTGAATTGATGTAGTATATTATAATATCCTCATATAAGCAATGAATACGCAGCATAAACACCGGCAATATCAAGGTTTTTACAATACAGAACAGTTGCTTATGCTAAACTGCCAGCTCGCCCTTTTCCGGGGCCCCAACCCTCTTAACATGGCCGAAACCCAATGGATTTTCTTCCCGTTTTTCTCAATATTCAATCCCGCCCCTGTGCTGTCGTAGGTGGAGGCGAAGTCGCCGCACGAAAAGTCAGGCTCCTGCAGGCCGCTCAGGGACAGGTCACCGTCATGTCTCCGGTTCTCTGCGAGGCATTGCAGGCACAGAAGGACAAAGGGGAAATCACTCATCTGGCAGAAGATCATTCACAGATCAGCCTGGACGGCTTTGCCGTGGTCATTGCCGCTACCGATGACGCAGCCGCCAACGAGCAGATTGCCGCTCAGGCCAGGCAACACAATATTCCCGTGAACGTGGTGGACAATCCCGACGCCGGCACCTTCATCATGCCTTCCATCATCGACCGCTCTCCAGTCATCGCAGCCGTTTCCACAGGCGGCGCCTCTCCCGTGCTGGCGCGCCTGATCCGGGCGCGTCTGGAATCTCTCATTCCGGCAGGATACGGTCGCCTCGGAGAACTCACAGCACGCTATCGCGAGCGGGTAAAACAAGCTTTTCGAAGCACCGATGACCGGCGTCGTTTCTGGGACCGTATCCTGCAGGGCAGCGTGGCAGAACGCGTCTTTTCCGGTCACATGGAAGAAGCCGAGGCTGTACTGGAAAAGGAACTTGCAGAATTTTCGTCCAATAAGGGCATGGGTGAAGTCTACCTGGTGGGGGGTGGCCCCGGCGACCCGGACCTGCTCACCTTCCGCGCCCTGCGATTGATGCAGCAGGCCGACGTGGTGGTCTACGACCGCCTGGTGGCCAAGCCTGTGCTCGAAATGGTGCGACGTGACGCCGAGCGCATCTACGTGGGCA
>DRLF01000135.1 GCA_011051425.1 Thiolapillus brandeum
ATGAACCCATGATTCTGAGCATGGAAGAAAATTATGACGAGCCACTGCCGCTGCCATACGGCTGGTGCGAAGGCTATATCATGGGGTGGAATGCCCATGGCGAGGATACCCTCGATGCCATGGCGCAGGATGAGGAAGCGGCCCTGAATCTGGGGCCGGTGGCGGCATTCATGATGTATGAGGAAGATCAGCTGCTGGCGCCGCCCAACGAAGCGGAACACCGCCAGGCGGCCGATCTGCTGGCAGAAAGCGCGGTGGACCTGTTCCGCTGGTGGCTGCCCAGGCGGGACAATCCCGTAGGGAGGGCATAGACCCGCAGCAAGACGTTCAAGAATAAGAGAAGAGGAGGAGAACATGCTGAAGAGTGGAGACAGGGCGCCGGATTTCGAATTGCCGACGGCGGACATGAATATGCTGCGCCTGTCGGATTTTGCCGGGAAGAAGAATCTGGTTGTGTATTTCTATCCCAAGGATGATACGCCCGGCTGCACCATGGAAGCCATCGAGTTCAGCGAGCTGGCCGGTGATTTTGCGGCGCTGGATACGCTGGTGCTGGGAGTGAGCGCTGACAGTTGCATCAGCCACGGGGATTTTCGTGACAAATACGGCCTGACGGTGGAACTGGTGGCGGATGTGGATGGTGAGGCCTGTGAAGCCTACGGTGTCATGCAGGTGAAAAACAAAGACGGCGTCGAACACCGGGGCATTCAGCGCTCAACCTTTGTCATCGATAAGGACGGAGTGATCCGGCACGCGCTCTACGGGGTCACACCCAAGGCCCATGCCGAAGATGTGCTGTCGCTGGTCAGGGCCTTGTAGTTTCCTCCTGAGCTTTGATCCTGCCTGTAGCGCAGTTATTTCTTTCTGCTGCCCTTGTGATGCTTGCGGCCGCGCTTGATGTTCTTGCCTTTGGCTGATTTCTGGCCCACCGGGCGCAACCCCATCTTGCGTCCGGCGACTCTGGCCTTTTGCAGGATTTCCATCACCTCACGGGGCATGCCTTCTGGCAGATCGACCGTGGTGAAATCGTCGTGGATTTCGATGGTGCCGATGTAGCAGCTTTCGATATCCGCTTCATTGGCGATAGCACCGACGATGTTGCCCGGTTTCACGTCCTGGTTATACCCCACGTCGATGATGAAGCGTTCCATTTCCAGATCCGGAAAGTCTTTCAGCGGCTGGGGTTCGGGAGAATAAGCGGGTTTCTGGGGACGGGTCCTGGTTTTGCTCTTGCCGTAGTCGTCCCGGTGCTGCTCCTTGCGTTCCTTTCGCTCGCGCTGTTTTCGCGGCTGATCCTTGATCAGGAGGGGATCGCTGCCCTGTGCCAGCGCGGCGAGCGCCGAGGCGATTTCCATGGGGTCCAGATCGTTTTCCTGCCTGACGTCTTCCAGGATTTCCTGGTAGAGGCTCGTGTCCTCTGCCGCCAGGGGATCGATGATGCGTTGCTTGAACCGGGCCACCCGTTTGTCATTGATGTCCGAGGTGCTGGGCATGTGCATCTGTTCGATGGGCTGGCTGGTGGCTTTTTCGATGGCGCGCAGCAAACGCCTTTCCTTTGGCGCCACGAACAGGATGGCTTCACCCTTGCGTCCGGCGCGGCCGGTGCGGCCGATGCGATGCACGTAGGATTCCGTGTCATAGGGGATGTCATAGTTGAGCACATGGCTGATGCGCTCCACGTCCAGTCCCCGGGCGGCTACATCTGTTGCGATCAGGATGTCCAGCTTGCCTTTTTTCAGACGTTCCACGGTCTTTTCCCGCTGATTCTGGGGAATGTCGCCATTGAGCGCTTCTGCCGCATAGCCCCGCGCTGACAGCTTGTCGGCGAGCTCCACCGTGGCGATACGGGTGCGCACGAAGATCAGCATGGCGTCGAAGTTTTCCACTTCCATGAGCCTTGTCAGCGCATCCAGCTTGTGCAGGCCGCTAACCAGCCAGTAACGCTGGTGGATGGTAGTGGCGGTGCTGGTCTTGGATTTGATGCGTACTTCGGCGGGATTGTTCAGATGCTTGTGAGCGACCTTGCGGATCACGTCGGGCATGGTGGCGGAGAACAGGGCGGTCTGGCGCTGTGCGGGCACCTGTTCCAGGATCCATTCCACGTCATCGATGAAACCCATGCGCAGCATTTCGTCGGCTTCGTCCAGCACGAGAGTCTTCAGGCCGTCGAGTTGCAGGGTCTTGCGGCGCAGATGATCCATTACCCGGCCAGGTGTCCCCACCACCACGTGCACACCGCGCTTGAGCAGGCGCAGTTGCTGGCTCATGGCCTGGCCGCCGTAGATGGGCAGTACGTGAAAGCCCTTCATGTGATGGGCATAGGTCTGAAAGGCTTCGGCCACCTGTATGGCCAGCTCGCGCGTTGGTGTCAGCACCAGCACCTGGGGATTTTTCTGCTGGAGATCGATCTGCGCCAGCAGCGGCAGCGCGAAGGCGCCGGTCTTTCCCGTGCCTGTCTGCGCCTGTCCCAGTATGTCCCTGCCTTCAAGCAGCAGCGGTGTGCAGCGTGCCTGAATGGGCGAAGGAGTTTCATAGCCGATATCGGTCAGTGCCTTGAGTAAAACGGGGGGGAGTCCCAGTTCCTCGAAGGAAAGGGATTGATCGCTTGTGGACATGTGGAGCCTGCGGAGAAAGAGGGGAAATGCTGTATTGCAGCGCGCATTGTAGCAGAAATGGGGGGATAAAGTCCCAGCACCGGGATGGTCGCGGATTTGCTAGGATACAGGCTGTTTTCCCGTTTCCTGCTGTCATGTCCCTACGTACACGCATACTGCTGTTCCTTTTCGGCTTTGCCATGTTGCCGCTGCTGGTGGCCGTGGTGATCAACCTGCCGCTGGTGCTGGATCGCGTGGAGCTGTTCTACCGCGAGGCATTCCTGCAGAATCTGCGCGCAGACTTTTCCGATCTGGATACGCATCTGGCCAGCCGTGACGAAATGATTCGCCTGCTGGCCAAGCTGCCGGAACCCGGAGTGGTGCTCGGGGAAGAGCAGGGCGTGGACAACAAGCGCATCGACCTGGCGCGTCTGAAATACACCGAATGGATCAACCGTATTCTCAGTGACCAGCTGGATATCGTGGATATCCTGTTTCTCGACCAGAATGGTATTGCCCGCTTCTGGCTGTCGCGGGATGCGGAGACTCACCAGTGGGAACCCGCGCTCAAACCCCCGCGTCTGCCACCTGCCGATTCTATCAAGGTTGTCATGCAGGCCACCACGCCTGCCGTGCTGCTGACGCCGGTGGTGGTGGATGAAGCCGGTAATGATCTTTCACGGGCCATCACCCTGCAGCTTATCAGCCCCCTGGGGCCGGGTGAGGGCAAGCCTACCTATGGCGCGGTGGTGATGACTGTCGATATCGGCGGGCTGGTGCGCCGCGACCCGCGCACCCTGTGGGTACATGACGACGGGCGCTATCTCTCTGCCCCCGGTGTGCCAGCCCGGTCTGGAACGGCTTTCAAGGACTTTCCCGGACTGAAAGCGCAGTTTGCCAAGCGCAAGCTGTTCATGTGGGAGGGTGAGGACGGCAGAACTGTTATCTGGGTGCCGCTTCTGAGGACAGAGAATGACCGGCCGCTGTGGGTTGGGCGGGCCGTGCAGGACAAGCCGCTGCGGGAGCTCAGGGATGCGCTGATTCTGCGTGTGCTGGTGATCATCTTTGTGCTGGTGATCGCCATCGGTTTCATTGCACGTCTGGTCGCTGCGCGTCTCGAACGTTACGGCACTGAACTGTTCAGGGGGATACAGCGTGTGGTGGGGAAATCGGAAGCGGTGCAGTTCCATTGGCGGGGCAGTCCTGAACTCCGGCAACTGGGGGAAAACCTGTCCATGCTCTCGCAGACGCACGCATTGAACCTGCAGGAGCTACAGGGCCATGCCAAGGCGCTGGAGGAGTCCAACCGTTACAAGTCCGAGTTCCTGTCCAATGTCAGCCATGAATTGCGCACCCCGCTCAACTCCATCCTGCTGCTGTCCAAACTGCTGGTCAAGGAGAACAAGGGCCTGAGTGACGAGCAACGCCAGCAATTGCGGGTTATCCACGAAGCCAGCGTAGACCTGCGCGGACTTATCGACAACATCCTGGATCTGTCACGCATCGAGGCGGGGCGTCTGCTGCCCAACATGGAAGAGGTAGACCTGGTGTCGCTGCTGCAGGAACTGGTGGATCTCATGTGTCCGCAGTTCGAAGAGAAGGGTTTGCGTCTGGAGCTGGACGTGGGCGCCGCTGCAACCACGAAGATCAACACCGATCCGGACAAGCTCAAGCAGATACTGAAAAACTTTCTTTCCAATGCCCTGAAGTTCACCCGTGAAGGAAAGGTGGTGCTGGGCCTGGGGCCTGCCGAAGAGCTTTTTGCCGTGCGGTTGTGGGTACGGGATACGGGGATCGGTATTCCAGCGGACAAGCAGAAGCTGATCTTTGAGGCCTTCAAGCAGGCGGATGGTTCAACGCGTCGCCGCTATGGAGGCACGGGACTGGGCCTGAGCATCAGCCGTGAGCTTTCCCTGATTCTGTGTGGAAGAATCGAGGTGGAAAGCCGTTCGGGCATCGGTGCGGAATTCTCCCTGCTGTTGCCGGAGGAATGTGGCGAACTGCCCCGGCCCAAGGCCATACTTTCCGAAGACACGCAGGAGTCACCCGGTGATTCAGCCCTGCTGGATGAGCCGCTGGCCAATTTTTCCGGGCGCAAAGCCCTGCTGATCGAGCAGAACATCGATGTGCTGCTGAAATTCAGCAAGATGCTCGAAGCCTGGCATATACAGGTGCTGGCGGCGGGTGATGAAGAGGAGGTGCGTGAAACCCTGGAAGATGAAGCGGATATTGATATAGTACTGATAGGTGAGAACATCATGGAATGGCGCCGGCTGAGTGATATGCTTGGGAACAGTATTTCCAAGTCAGTGCTGATCGTCGGTCTGTCCGACAATCCCCAGGCGAACGGGGCAGATCTGGTGCTGTCTCCGGATGTGAATGCACATACGCTAAAGGCAATTCTGCAACAACAGCTTCCATCGTGAATAAGATGAACGACAAACGCTATAACGGTTTCAAGCTGCTGGCCGTTGATGACAATCAGCACAACCTGTTTACTCTGCGTTCGCTGGTGAGCAAACACATGGATGTGGAGATACTGGAAGCCGAATCCGGCCGACAGGCGCTGGAACTGGCGCGGGCCAATCCGGATATCGATCTCATCATCCTGGACGTGCAGATGCCCGAGATGGATGGTTTCGAAACGGCACGTATGCTCAAGCTGTACAAGAAGACCAGTGAGATCCCGGTGATCTTCCTGACGGCAGCGTTCAAGACCGAGGAATTCCAGCAGAAGGGCTATGATGTGGGCGCGGCGGATTATCTGCTCAAGCCCATCGACGACAACCAGTTGCTGAACAAGATCAGCACCTATTTCCGCCTGATCGAAAAAGAGCGCGAACTCAATCGCATCCTGGAACAGAAGGTCGCGGAGAGAACCGCGGAACTTCACCAGGCAAATCAGCATCTTGAGAATATTCTGCGCTACATGGGCGAGGCCCTGCTGATCCTGACGCCCGAGGGAGCCATCAAGCAGGTCAATCCGGCCGCCTGCGCCATGCTGGGATATGACGAACAGGAACTGCTGGGCATGAGCATCGGGGACGTGTTCGAGGAAGAGGGCCAGGAGCAGGCCAACGCCTTCATGGGCATGTGGCTGGAAGCGCTCATCCGGGCGGGTGCATTACGCGACATCGAGGCCGCTTTCATCGCCAAGAACGGCAAGCGGGTGCCCATCCTGTTTTCGCGTACGGCTATCGTCGATCAGCAGGGAGACATTGACGAGATTATCTGTATCGCTAAGAATATGTCAGGCTATTGTCGAGTGGACGAGGCCGACGTCACGAACCGGGAGAGTCAAATCTCATGAATGAGCCACCAGTTTCCAATATTCCTGCGGATGAAGATCCCACCATGACGGCCAATGCCCTGAAGGCCATGGCTCATCCCCTGCGTTGGAAGATCCTGTGCACCCTCGGAGAAACGGAACTGTCCGTGGGGGAGATCGTGTCCCGTACCGGCACATCCCAGAGCAATATCTCCCAGCACCTCGAACAGCTGCGCAACAAAAACATCGTTACCTCGCGCAAGGAAGCCAACCGCATCTATTACCGTATCCGCAACGGCAAGCTGCTGGAGCTTATCGGCACCATGCGCGAAGTGCTGTGCCCGGTGAATCTGGATGACAGATACGATCGCTGATTTCTGACCCGGAAATTTCATTAGTTTTCCGGGCTAAATTCGCCCTTCAGCTTCCAGCCAGTTTTCCGGCAATCTGGAAACCTGCGATATAGGTGCCTGCCGCAGAACCCAAAGTGCTGAACAGGAACACCAGCAGAGTACGGGAAACGCGGTTTTTCCACCAGCCCGTCCAGTGCGTCGTGTCATGGCGCAGCTGTTCGAAGTCTTTCACCGTCGGTTTGCGCAGCCACAGTTCCGCCGCGGCGGTGACCATGCCGGCGCCGATGGTGGGATTCAGCGAAGTGATGGGGGCGGCCACAAACGCGGTAATCACGGTAAGGGGATGGGCGCCCGCCAGCGCGGCCCCTGCTGCAGACAGGGTGCCGTTGATCAGCACCCAGCTCCAGACAAGCTGCCATCCCAGTTCGGGGCTGCGGTAGAAGCCGATGCCAAAGCCGATGAACACCAGGGCAACGATGATCCAGGGGATGATTTTCGGCCAGCGTGAAGGCTCGGGAAGCGCATCGAGTTCGCTGATGCGCCTGGCCGGTTCATCGATTCCTTCTTCGAGTTTTTTGCTGATTCCCTTCAGGTGGCCGGCGCCTACCACAGCCAGTATGTCCTCGTGCCCCTTTTCCTCGACTTCCTGGGTGAGTCTGGCCGCCATGTAGGCATCGCGTTCGTCGATGAGGGGAACAAACAGATCTTCTCTGTCGTGGGCGAACTCGGCGAAAGTGGTTTCCAGCATGTCGCCTTCCTTGAGCTTTTCGATTTCCTCTTCCTCGACTTCCTCGCGGGAGATCAGGGAAAGCAGCAGGCCGGTGAACAGGGTCCAGCGTTTCCACCAGGATAGATTGCTGGCCGTGCGCTTGAGGGTGGTGCCGATCTCCCGGTCGATGAGCAACACGGGGAGGTGGTGTTTTTGCGCAAGCTCGATGGCCTTGCGCTGTTCTGCGCCGGGTTCGATGCCGAACTGTTCGGCGAGACGCTGCTGATAGGCGCCCATGGCCAGATTGGCAATCACCATGGAGGCCTTGCCGCTGCGGATCACGTCCATGAGATTCATCTTCGCCAGGGAATCCGGAGAGAGGATGGCATTGTAGCGGCTGGGGCAGAGCTCCACGGCAATGGCGTCGTATTCGTTGCTTTCGATCAGCTTTTCGACCATATCAGCGCTGGTTTTCGAAACATGCGCCGTGCCCAGCAGGGTGAGTTTGCTGCCTTTGATGCTGAGCTCTTCAATGGGTTCCTGGGATTGTGTGTCGGACATGATTTGTATGTTTGCATTACCGGGATGGGCTGGGATAATACCAGCTGAATGAATCAGGATGGAGTTTGGAGTGTGAAAATATTTTCATCGAAAGGGCTGGTGCTGCTCGCGCTGCTGTCCGGTCTGCTGCTTGGCGGCTGCGGCACACTGAGCAAGGCGAAGAAGAATCAGGCCCTGGACCTGCGCCTCAGGGAATATGCCCATGAAGTGCGCTGGGGTGCTCTGGAAGCCCTGCCGTCTTACCTGGAAGCGGACAAGCTCAGTGAGCAGCCGCCTATTGCAGATGATCCACAGAACATCCGCGTAACGGAATATGAAGTGCTCAGGCCACCCATGCCGGGGTCGGATGAAAACCAGATCACACAAACGATAAAAATAGATTATCTGTTCCGGGACCGGCAGG
>DRLF01000136.1 GCA_011051425.1 Thiolapillus brandeum
AGCGTCTTTCACAGGCCAGGCAGGCTGTCGATGAATATCTTACCCGGCTTCTCCCGGCAGCCGTGCCTGCACCCGTGTACCAGATTGTTGATGAGGTCTGGCGCGATGTCATGACGCTGATTCTGTTGCGTGAAGGAGAAGGCAGCAATGAGTGGAACAAAGCCGTACGCGTCCTGGAAAGACTGATCGACAGCATCATTCCCCGGGCCGATCCCGAAGAACGTCAGATCCAGATGGCGAAAATTCCTCTGTTGCTGGCTGATTTGCGCCGCGGTTTCGCCTCCATCTCCTACGACAGCGGGCGGGCTGCGATGATGTTCAAGCAGCTTCAGCAGTGCCACGTGACCACCTTGAGGGGGTTGCAGCCTGCGACCATGAAATACCAGCCGCATGAAAAAGCTGGTATGGAAGGTGGCAACCTTGAAGAGATCCTCAGTGATGAATTCATGCAGCAGGCGAGCGAACTGAAACAGGGACAGTGGATCACCTGGACCACGGGGGCCGGCAAGGAATTGCGCGGAAAGCTTTCCTGGCGCAGTGAAGTGACCGACCTGATGCTGTTCGTGGATCTGCGCGGCAGGCGTGTCGCCGAAATGTCCAGCAGTGAGCTGGCAGACCTGCTCCGCAGCGGGCGGGCCACCCTGCTGACCAGCATAGACCGCCCCATCATCGAGCGGGCGCTGGCGGCCATCTACAACACCCTGACCCGGCAAATGCCGGGGCATGCCCTGCCGGCCTGAGCCCTGTTACGGCGTCAACCGCCGTGATCCCATTTTCCGTGTCTGCAGGTTTGTGCCGGTACATTGACAGGGACGATAAACCCGGAGGAAAAGGCGTATGGCAGGGATGCGGCAAGCACAGTCAGGGGAAGCGGACAGGAAGTCAGCGCGCATGCCCGTCATCAACAGGCTCAAACAGGCGCTTTTCCCCCTGCACATTCATATTGCCACCCTGTTCATCGGCCTGATCCTGACGGTCGGTCTGGTACTGGGGTGGTTCAACTACCACAAGAACGCCGAAATCATCCTGTCTGCATCCGAACAGCTGTTCGATCAGATCAACCAGGAAATCATGACGCATTTCCGCCAGGTAAGCGCACATACGGGCAGCGATATCGATCTGCTGGTGCTCACTCCCATCGTGCATGCCGGCACCCTTCCCGAACGGCTGAAGGCCCTCCCCTTGCTGGCAACTGTGCTTCGGGATGAGCCATCACTCTCGGCGGTGCAGGTAGGCTATGACAATGGCGACTACTTTGTCGTGCGGCCCCTGTACAGCCGTTTCATGCGGCAGCGTTTCCAGGCACCTGAAGGAGCGGTTTTCGTGGCAGACAGTATCACTGCCGATACCGCGGGCAATGCCGGAATGCTGCGGATCTATTTCGATCAGAAGCTGCAGCCGCTGGAACGGCGGCAGATGACCACTACTCAGTATGATCCCCGCAAACGTGACTGGTACCGCCAGGCTATGGCAGCCAGTGGAATCCATGCTGGCAAACCCTATCTCTATTATTTCATTCAAAAGGTTGGGCTGACCGTCGGCAGGAAATCACCGGACGGAAAGTCAGTGGTCGCCGCTGACATTACCCTGGATTCGTTGTCTGACATTATCAACCGGCATCCTGTCTCGCCGTCGGCAGAGGTGCTGGTGATCGATGATGATGGCAAGGTACTGGCATACCGTCACCCGGAAAAGCTGGTTGTCAGAAAAGGACAGGATCACTTCGATATCGCCGGAATCGACCAGCTTGGCAGTCCGGTGCTGACCCGGGTATCACCGCGCATACTGAAGAAAAATAGAAAAATGTCTTTCAGTTTCAGCGGCAGGAAATGGCTGGGTACCGTGCGCAGCATCGATGTCCAGGACAGTGATGCCCTGTTTCTGGCCATCGTTGCGCCGGAGGATGAACTGCTGGTGGAAGCCACCCGCATATCCAGGGAGAATATCGCCATCACGGTGCTGATCCTGGTATTTGCATTGCCGGTAGCCTGGCTGTTCGCTCACAAGATCACCCGCCCTCTGCGTCTGTTGTCCGAAGAGACCGAACGCATACGCCAGCTTGATTTCAGCCAGCCGGCAACGACCCGCTCGCGAATCCTGGAAATCGTGGAGCTGGCCGAAGGCATGGATGTGATGAAGAAAACCATCAACAAATTCCTGCGGCTGATCACGTCTTTGGCGGGAGAGCAGGATTTTGACCGCATGCTGCATCGCATCGTTGCTGAAACACTGGATTCCAGCGGAGCAGATGGTGTCGGCATACTGCTGCTCAGTGACGATGAACATCGACTGGAACCCCGGCTATGGGAACCGGGTAAGCAATTGCAGAAACAGCCATTGCTGACCGATATCATCATCCGTGAGCAGCCCGAATCGGCGGTTGTAACTGCCCTGGAGAGTGCAAAGATCCAGCTGGTGCAGGTCTCGCCGGAAGATGCAGGACCTTTTGAACAGGCGCTGCTGGCTGCACTGCAGGAATCACAGATGCAGATGGCTGTTTTTCCCCTGGAGAATCGCAGAAACCAGGTCATCGGCATACTCTATACGGTCTACGGGAAGAAGCAGGGCGAAAAGGCGGCAGATCCTGTGCGGGAACGGCTGGGTTTCGTCGGTGCGCTGTCTGGCTTTGCCGCGGTTTCTCTGGAAACGCGCCTGCTGTTGAAATCCCAGAAAGATCTGCTCGAAGCCTTCATAAAACTCATTGCCGGTGCCATTGATGCCAAATCGCCGTATACGGGCGGGCACTGCCAGCGCGTGCCGGAGTTGACGGGGATGCTGGTTGAAGCCGCCAGTCTGAGCAATGAACCGCCGTTTCAGGCATTCGGACCCTCTGAAGAAGACAGGGAAGCCATACACATCGCTGCCTGGCTGCATGACTGTGGCAAGGTCACAACGCCGGAGTACGTGGTGGACAAGGCAACCAAGCTCGAAACCCTGTACAACCGCATCCACGAAATACGCACGCGTTTCGAGGTGCTCAAGCGGGACGCACAGATACGCTACTGGCAGGCAGTGGCGGACGGTCAGGATCGGGACAGCCTGCGTCTGATGCTGGAAAAGGAGCTGGCTGATCTGGATGATGATTTTGCGTTTGTGGCGCACTGCAATCAGGGTGGGGAATTCATGCCCAAGGAGAACATCGGGCGCCTGAAAAAAATTGCCGGGTACCGTTGGCAGCGGACGCTGGATGACAGTATCGGCCTGTCCGGGGATGAACAGAGGCTGCGGCAGCGCGCCACACCGGGAGTGCTGCCGGTGAATGAGTCGGTACTGGCGGACAAGCCGGAGCACCTCGTACCGCGGGATGAAAAATCAGTCATGCCCGAGGACAACCCCTGGGGCTTCAGGCTGGATGTGCCGGAGTACAAGTTCAACCGTGGCGAACTGTACAATCTCTGTGTCCGGAAAGGAACGCTGACGCCTGAGGAGCGCTACATCATCAACGACCATATCGTCCAGACTATCATCATGCTCGAACAGCTCCCCTATCCGAAGCATTTGCGTGATGTCCCCAGACTGGCCGGCGCCCACCATGAAAAGATGGATGGCAGCGGTTATCCGCGCAGGCTGCACGGTGAAGACATGCCCCTGGCTGCACGGATCATGGCGATTGCCGACATCTTCGAGGCCATCACGGCTTCCGACCGTCCTTACAAAAAAGCCAAGAAACTCAGTGAAGCCATTCACATCATGGCGATGATGAAACAGGACCATCACATTGACCCGGAACTGTTTGATCTGTTCCTGCGTTCCGGCGTATACCGCCGCTATGCGGAGAAGTACCTCTCACCGGGGCAGATCGATGACGTGGACATCGGACAGTACCTTTCCTGAAACGAGGCGGTGAACTTCTGTTCCGACCTCCTGGCCGGAGAATTGCTACAATTTGGGTTTTTCCGGGCGCTGCTTGGGCGGCCGGCAACTGATACTGGAGAAAACGATGGCTGAAAAGATGACGGATTCGGGACTGAAATATGATGACCTGGAAGAAGGGACAGGTACCGAGGCAGTAGCGGGTACGCAGGTGACAGTTCACTATACCGGATGGCTTGAGGATGGAAGCAAGTTCGATTCCAGCCTCGACAGGAATCAGCCTTTCCAGTTTGCACTGGGCCAGGGGCAGGTCATTCGCGGCTGGGATGAAGGTGTGCAGGGGATGAAAGTGGGCGGCAAGCGCAAGCTCACCATTCCACCTCAGCTCGGTTACGGTGCGGCCGGTGCGGGTGGTGTAATTCCCCCCAATGCGATCCTCATATTTGAAGTGGAACTGCTTGAGGTCGGCTGATGCTGCCCGACAGCAGGCAGATCGCGTCTGATGTCCGTCGCGCCCTGGAAGAAGATGTCGGCAGGGGCGATCTGACGGCCGCGCTGGTGCCTCGGAATCATGGCGTGCAGGCGCAACTGATCTGCAGGCAGGAAGCGGTGCTCAGCGGTATTGCCTGGGTGGATGAAGTCTTCCGCCAGGTAGACAGCAATGTTGAGCTGGAGTGGCATCTGGGCGATGGCGACCGCCTGAATGAAAACCAGCCCGTATGCAGTATTCGCGGTGCGGCCGCCAGCCTGCTGACGGCTGAACGCACCGGGCTGAACTTCCTGCAGACACTGTCCGGTACGGCGACGGTTACAGCCGGTTACGTGGCAGCGGTGCATGGCACGGGAGTGAATATCCTGGATACGCGCAAGACCCTGCCAGGCCTGCGTCTGGCGCAGAAGTATGCCGTCACCTGTGGTGGTGGTGTCAATCACCGTATCGGTTTGTACGACGCCATCCTGATCAAGGAAAATCACATCGCAGCAGCCGGCTCTATCGCTGCTGTTCTGAAAAAGGCCAGGCATCTGCATCCCGATGTTTCCCTGGAGATCGAAGTGGAAAACCTCGACGAACTGGGGGAGGCGCTGGAAGCGGGGGCCGGGAGGGTGCTGCTGGACAATTTCAGCCTGCAGCAGTTGCGTGAAGCGGTGAAGCTGAATGGGGGAAGGGCCCGCCTGGAAGCATCCGGCGGTGTCAGTCTCGATACCATTCGTGCCATTGCGGAAACCGGCGTGGACGACATTTCGGTAGGCGCACTCACCAAGGATGTACAGGCTGTGGATTTTTCACTGCTGTTCACTGATTGAGCAGAATGAACTTTCGTATCTATTGTTGTCAAATTAAAGGCGATTTTGTCTGAAAAGCCGGAGCTTCACAGGAGTTCGGGCCAAAACCGAGGAAAAATACTAGATGAAGAAAAAAAGAATTGTATTGATGCTGGCGGCCGCTGTCCTGGCGGGCCAGGTACAGGCAACCGAGCTGAAAACCTTTGATCAGCGCTACAGTTACACGCTGGGAACGCGCATGGCAAAGATGCTGAAGGCGCAGGGCATTGGCGAACTGGATGGCGTGGCTTTCGGTGCTGCCGTTGCCGATGTGGTCAATGGCAAACCGCTGCAGATGACGGATGAGGAAATGACCGAGGTACTGAAGCTGCGTTCAGAGAAAGCCGCCAAGCAACGTGCGGAAAGAGCAGCCAAAGCACTGGAGAAGTCCAAGGCTTTCATGGCCGAGAATGGCAAGAAGCCGGGTGTAACCGTGCTGGAAAGTGGTCTGCAGTACCAGATCATCAAGCCGGGTGAGGGTGAACCGCCCAAGATGACCGATACCGTTAAAGTACACTATGAAGGTCATACCACCGACGGCAAAAAGTTTGACAGCTCCTATGACCGCGGCAAGCCTGCCCAGTTCGCCCTCAAGGGTGTGGTGAAGGGCTTTTCCGAAGCGCTCACCCACATGAAACCGGGCGCCAAGTGGAAGGTATTCATTCCGCCTGAGCTGGGTTACGGCGCACGCGGAGCGGGCAATATCATCGGCCCCAACGAAGCCCTGGTGTTTGATCTCGAGCTGATCGAAATCGTCAAGCCAGAGGCCAAAGGCGCCGAAGCCAAAGCCAAGTAAGTTATTAACCCGGCATCATCTATATTGGTGCCGGGTTAACAAAACGGCACATGGTGAAGAACCCCGGTCCTTGGGCCGGGGTTCTTTGTTTTCAGCCTTCGGGTGCGAACGGTTGCCAGTCTGGATCCCGCCGGTCCTTCCTCCCCGGCGGGCGGACATGCACCCGCAACTGCGGGTCGCTGCACCCCGTGCGCCGGAAATTCCTCTGTGCCTGTTTCAGCGAAGGCAGGTTGCCGCCATCGGTAAAATCAGGATCTTCGTACTGTAGTGGATCGTCTTCCCAGAAGCAGATTGGGCAGATGAGATGGCTGCCTGGCGATTCCGCGTCCAGTGTCAGATAGCCACAACAGGGGCAGGTATGCTTGTTTTTAATGAACATCGAAAACAACAAAAAAGCACAACAGCATCAGCATCACCGGTAACAGCGTTCAGGTCTTGTTATCCCGCATAGGTTCAAAATACTTGACAGCGTGGCTGACAGTCAAGGAACCTAAAGTCCATATTCGAGAACAAGGCGAAGTTCACAGGCAAAGGAAATTGACAGCCAGGGGCCGGAGTCAAAGAACGTGGGATTATTGCAGGAACAATGGCGAGCGATGATTTGGCTCCGACCCGTCAAGGTTACGTGAAACAAGATACCCACCATGAACACAGCACCCGCATGAGCAGTTCAGAAGACAAAGGCAACCGGAAGACCCGCCTTGACAGCCTGCTGGAAGAAGCAGAGAAAATCAGCAAGGACGATCCACCAAGAGCCATCGACCTGGCCCGACAGGCCATCGGGCTTGCCACAAAAACAGAAGCCGCTGAACAGGCCGTACGTGCGCGCATTCTTCTGGCTCAGGCGCTCATGTATGCAGGACGTTACCAGGAGACGTTGGATACTGCACTGCCGCTCGTGAGCACGGAAGACAATCATTTTCCCCACCTGCAGGCAGAAGCTCTGGGCGTTCTGGGCAACACCTACCAGGCCCTGGGGATGTTTCCCGAATCCCTCGAAGCCCTCATGCAGAAAATGAAGATCCTCATGGAAGAAGAGGATCAACTTGGCGCGGCCGACGCCCTGCATGCCATCGGTGTGACCTATGCAAAGATGGAAGACCATGCCAGTTCTCTGGAGAACTACCTGCAGGCCTACCGCATCAAGATGGATCAGGGGGCCAGCCCCATCAGTATCGCCATCTCGCTGAACAATATCGGATTGGCGCATCGCAACCTGGGAGATTTCGAGCTTGCCCTGGAGGCGCACCATAAGAGTGTGCAGCTCATGGAACAGGAAAAACACCTGCTGTTTTCCGGTGCAGCCAGGGGGAACCTGGCCAAGGCTCTGGCTGCACTGGGCCGGACGGAAGAAGCCATGCACAACTTCGAGACAGCACTCAAAACCATCCAGGAAGTGGACAGCCCCTACTATCTGTCGGAAATCTGCCGGGACTTCGCTGAAATGGAGTTCAGCCAGGAACACCTGGAGCGGGCCCTGGAACTGGGCACGCGTGCTCTGGAAATCGCCAGGCAGACACAGAGCAAGCCTGAAATCTTCAAGGCCCATGAGTTGCTGGCGGATATTCATGAAGCCCTGGGCAACCCCACGGAAGCCCTCCATCATCTGCGCGATTACCATGCGGTGGAAAAAGAGGTGTTCAATGCAGAATCCAATGCGAGGATCCAGGGCATGCGCATCCGTCATGACCTGGAGCAGACCGAAAAGGAAAATCGCATCTACCGCCTGAGAAACGTCGAATTGGCGCAAGCCCTGGAAGAAGCCCGGCGGCTTCATGAAAAACTGGAAAAACTGTCCCAGGAAGACCAGCTGACCGGACTCTTCAACCGGCGCTATCTCACCCAGCAGCTGAAACTCGAATTCTGCCGCTCACACAGAAATCAACAGCCCCTGTCAGTGGTTCTGTGCGACATCGACCACTTCAAACAGATCAATGATCAGTGGTCTCATGCCATGGGCGACCAGGTTCTTAAAATCATTGCCGGATTGTTACGGGACAATGTACGCAAGGGAGACCTGGTGGCGCGTTATGGTGGAGAAGAATTCGTCCTGGCATTTCCGCAAACCGCCGGCCGGGAAGCCCTGCAGGCCTGTGAAAACATACGCCGGGCCATCGAGAAACACCCCTGGTCGGAACTGCACCCGGAACTGGCCGTCACTCTGAGTTTTGGCATCAGCGATCAAACCTCCCTGAAGGATTTCGAAGCCATGCTTCACGACGCCGATCTGTGCCTGTACAGGGCCAAACACAACGGGCGCAACCAGTGTGTGTACGGCGGCTGAGTAACACCCGACACTGGTGCAGGGTGCAATGGCAGTTGCACAGGGCTTTCGGGAGAAGATACAGCGGCACCCGATCCTCCGCCGGGTGTTTCCCGCCGCACAGAGGGCGATATATTTGGTTGCCGGGTCAACAATCAGGCGACGCTTGTCTCCATCAGCCCTTGTCCAGTTCCAGGTATTCCCAGATCTTCTCGGTAAGGGTCTTGTCGCCTTCCTCCAGTTCGGGGAAAGCGCCGTTCTTTTCGTTGATTGCCAGCACACGCAGGGCATCCCGATACAGTTCCACCATGCCCATCTTTTCGTAAGCGATGATCATGATGGTCAGGCCATCTTTCACTGACGGCGTGTACTGGTAGTGTTGCACCACATATTGCGCACGGTTTGCGGCCGCGAGCCAGGCGCCGCGGTCGAGATAGTAACGGGCGACGTGAATTTCATGCCGGGCCAGCTGATTGCGCAGGTAGAGCATACGCAGTTTGGCGTCCTGGGCGTATTCCGTATCGGGGAAGCGGCGCACCAGTTCGGCAAAGTCCTTGTAGGATTCCTGGGTGGATCCGGGATCGCGCTGGGAATTGTCTGTTGGCAGGAAGCGTGAGAAAAAGCCCATGTTGCGGGTAAAGTTCACCAGGGCTTTCAGGTACAGCGCATAGGCTACGGCCGGGTGATCCGGATGCAGTTTCACGAATCGGTCCACGGCGGCCAGCGCCGAATCCGGCTCATCGGCCTGATAATAGGCATAGGCGATATTCAGCTGGGATTGCAGGGCGTATTTGCCGAAAGGGTAGCGCGACTCCAGTTTCTGGTAATACTCGATGGCGCGTTCATAGTTGCCTCCGTGCATGGCGTCTGTCGCTTCAGAATAGAGCTTTTGCGCAGACCAGCCGGCGGTCTTGTCCACTTGCTCGGGCAGCAGGCTACATCCGCTGAGTAAAAATGCGACAATAAATGCAGGCCAGAGAAGTTTGGACATGGGCAATCGATCCCGGTTTATATTTGTGCCGGATTATACCTCACATTGGCAACAGGCAGAAAAGAGCGTGGCAGAAATACAGCACCAGGGCATCATCGATCAGGAATTGTCCGGTTTGCGTCTGGATCAGGCGCTGGCGCGGCTGTTTGCCGATTATTCCCGCAGTCGCCTGCAGGCCTGGATCAGGGACGGGCGGGTACAGGTGGACGGTGAAGTGCGCAGGCCCAGGGACAAGGTCTGGGCCGGTGAGCGTGTGCTGCTGCAGGCGGTGCCGGAAACCGATCAGCGCTGCGAGCCTGA
>DRLF01000137.1 GCA_011051425.1 Thiolapillus brandeum
GCCCGAGGTGATGGATGCGATGAAGAAATCCGGGCAGGCCATGCCGAGCATGCCATCCTCCAACTGATTCCCTACCGAGAGCCCGATCATGATTCCCGAGCTAGGACATTTTGCATTGATACTGGGCCTGTGCATTGCGCTGGCGCAATCTTTTTTCCCCCTGGTTGGTGCACAGAAAGGTTACGCGCGCTGGATCGCTGTTGCCAAACCAGCCGCCTATGGCCAATTGTTCTTCGTCGGCCTGTCCTATGCTGCTTTGACCTGGGCCTTCCTGACCAACGATTTTTCGGTGCTCTATGCCGCGCGTAATTCCAATACACAGCTGCCGCTGCTGTACCTGATCTCCGGTGTCTGGGGTGCCCATGAAGGATCGCTGCTATTGTGGGCGTTGATTCTTTCCGGCTGGACCGCCGCTGTGGCGGTGTTCAGCCGCAGCATTCCCAAGGTGATGCTGGCACGGGTTCTCGGCGTGATGGGGCTGGTCAGCGTGGGTTTCCTGCTGTTCATCCTGCTGACCTCCAATCCCTTCGAGCGGCTGCTGCCTGCAGCCGTGGAAGGCCGCGACCTCAATCCGCTGTTGCAGGATCCGGGCCTTGCCATACATCCGCCACTGCTGTATTTCGGATATGTCGGCTTTTCGGTGGCCTTTGCCTTCGCCATTGCGGCACTGCTTTCCGGCCAGGTGGATTCCGCCTGGGCCCGCTGGTCACGACCCTGGGCCAATATTGCCTGGATGTTCCTGACCCTGGGCATCGCCCTTGGAAGCTGGTGGGCCTATTACGAGTTGGGCTGGGGTGGTTGGTGGTTCTGGGATCCGGTGGAGAACGCCTCCTTCATGCCCTGGCTGGTCGGAACCGCGTTGATCCATTCCCTGGCGATTACCGAGAAGCGCGGTACTTTCAAGGCATGGACAGCGTTGCTGGCGATCTTCGCCTTCTCGCTGAGCCTGCTCGGTACTTTCCTGGTTCGTTCCGGTGTCCTGACCTCGGTGCATGCCTTTGCCACCGATCCGGAGCGTGGCGTGTTCATTCTCATCTTTCTGGTGCTGGTGGTCGGCTCCTCGCTGTTGCTCTATGCCTGGCGCGCTCCGACGCTGAAATCCGCCGCGGTGACCAACCTGTTGTCCAGAGACATGGCGTTGCTGCTCAACAATATCTTCCTCACCGTTGCCGCGGCCGCGATCCTGATCGGCACCGTGTATCCGATCTTCGCCGAGGCCATGGGCGGCAAGATTTCGGTGGGGCCTCCCTATTTCAATGCCGTGTTCATCCCGCTGACCGCTCCCATAGCGGTTCTGATCGGCGTCGGCATGCTGGTGCGCTGGAAGAAGGACAACTGGAACCGCCTGCTCGGTGCGCTGAAATGGCCCCTGCTTGCGACCGTGATTCTGTCTGTGGCCCTGGCCTCCCTGTTGCCCGACTGGAACTGGGCAGCCTATGCCGGCATTACCCTGGCCCTGTGGATCACGGCCACTGTGGCCGAAGCATTGATGGAGCGCCTGCGGGGGCGCAGTCTGGCCTCGGCCCTGCGCACTACGCCGCGGGGATTCTACGGCATGCTGCTCGGGCACCTGGGTATCGCCTTCTTCATTATCGGCATTACCCTGGTCAGCCTCTACAACCAGGAGAAGGATATCCGCATGAAACCGGGCGATACCTTCGAAATGGAAGGCTATAGCTTTACCTTCAACGGCGTCACCACGACCCGGGTCAAGAACTACAACGCGCAAAGAGGCGAGTTCCTGGTGCGTGGAAAGAATGGCTATGAAACCGTCATGCATCCGGAAAAGCGCGTCTATCTGGTTCAGAAGAACCCGATGACCGAAGCCGCCATCGATGCGGGCCTTACCCGTGACCTGTTCATCGCACTGGGCGAGGAGGTCGACAAGAGCGACGGAAGCTGGGCCATCCGCATCTACTACAAGCCCTTCATCCGCTGGATCTGGCTCGGTGCCATCATCATGTCCCTGGGCGCGCTGATTGCCGCTACCGACAAGCGATACCGACTGATGGTACGACGGCGTGAGCCGCTTGCGGATAGTGCAGCCGTTGGAGGAACCCTGTAATGCGGTTTCTGCTTCCCGTCGCCATCTTTGCGGTTTTGGCCGGTTTGTTGGGCTGGGGGCTTACACGAGATCCCAGGGAAGTGCCCTCCCCGTTGATTGGCAGGCCGGCACCGGAATTTACGGCGCCAACCCTGCTGGATCCCGCGAAAACCTTTTCCACCCGGGACTATCTGGGCAAGGTCTGGGTGCTCAATGTATGGGCGTCCTGGTGTGTGGCCTGCCGAGCGGAACATGAATATGTCACCCAACTCGCCAACATGAATCTGGTGCCTGTGGTCGGTCTCGATTACAAGGACAAAGCCACCGATGCCCGGGCCTGGCTTGGGCAATTGGGTAACCCCTATACAGTGATACCCACCGACGAGAAGGGACAGATCGGTATCGACTGGGGCGTCTATGGCGTACCCGAGACCTTTCTGGTCGATCGCAACGGGATGATTGCCTACAAGCATATCGGACCGATCAATGCCGACTCCCTTCGTGACATCATCGTGCCCAAGATCAAGGAGTTGTTGCAATGAAGCTTGCGAATCTGCGCTGGCTGGCGCTGCTCGTTCTCTCTCTGGGTCTGGCCTGGCCGGCCTGGTCGGGAATCGAGGCCCTGGAGTTCAAGAATCCCCAGGTGGAGAAGGATTACTACACGCTGATCGACGAACTGCGTTGCCTGGTGTGCCAGAATCAGAATCTCAAGGATTCCAATGCCGACCTGGCCAAGGATCTGCGTCAGCAGACCTACCAGATGCTGCAACAGGGCAAAAGCAAACAGGATGTGGTCGATTACATGGTGGCC
>DRLF01000138.1 GCA_011051425.1 Thiolapillus brandeum
CGTAGCGATTGTTCTCAAACAGTTTGCTCAGGGAAGCGTTCATCTGCTGCTCCAGCTTCTGCCATCGCCACCTGGGAATGGCAACATAGTGGAAACCCGGAGGCATGTTGCCATGGCACAAATCCTTCAGGCTCGTCCTGCGGACATTCTCTTGCGCGTAGAACCTGGCAGAGAAAGGCGGTTTTCCAAGATAGTAGATCATTGTCGGTGTATGCCCTGCAGCCGTGGTTTCAGCGTCAACCGATTTCCGCACGAACTCAACCAGACTCTTTTCCGATTTGATGCTATTGGGGTTCCTCGCGATCTCGATCAGAAAACCCATGGAAACCAACGGCACCAGCCAGATCAGAAGCAGGCTGACTGTGCGGATGAACTTACTGTTACCGAAAGCCGGCTCCAGCGCCATGGCCAACAGTAGGGCAAAGGCCGGCAGTGAAGGCAGTATGTAAGTCCACAGCACATTGCCTGCAGGTGTAAAAAAAACCGGCGTGAACAGCGCCCAGAGCAACAGATAGGCATTCACCGGCTGCACGATCGCGGTCCGGAGCACAGACCTGCCAGCAGTACTGAACAAACGTCCCAGCAGCAGTACAATAGCGAGAAGCCCCCAGGGAAATGCAGCGATCACCCAGTGTCCCCAGATGGCGCCTTTCACGTTCTTGTGAGCCGTACCATACATGTCACCGCTCCAGCCGGGATCTATAAAGCGCATGAAGTGTTCGCCGACAATGAAATAGTTCAGGAATCCCGGCGTCTTCAATTCAGCGGCCACATACCAGGGCAGGCTGATCAGCAGGGTCAGCAGGCTCCCTTTCAGCCAGGGCAATGCCCTGAGATGCTGAAGCGCGATACCGGATCTGTACAAAAAAGCCCAGACCGTGATGGGTGCGAATACCAGCACCAGAGCAAGCGGTCCTTTCGCCAGCAGACCGATGGCCAGACCGAGAAAAAAGCCGTAACGCCAGTACCAGCGCGGTTCCGCTACCGCCAGAAAGAAGGCCGTCAGCGACCAGGCAACGCCCAGCGTGAGGAAAGGGTCGGTCAGCACGGCCCCCGATGACAGAAACACCAGTGCAGTTGTCAGGTAGATCAGGACGGCGCTTTGTGCTACCCGCCGGGTGCTTTGCTGCAGCGCGAAACGCCACAGCAGCCACAGCGTCGCCAGTGTCGCCAGCAACGATGGCAGACGCACCGCAAATTCATTGATACCCAGCATCTTGAAAGACAGTGCTTCCAGCCAGAACGCCAATGGCGGTTTCCCCCAGAAAGGCGTTCCCGGCTCGAACCACAAGGTTATCCAGTCATTGCCCGTCACCATGAGACGGGCAATTTCAGCGTAACGGGGCTCGGATGTATCCGTCAGAGGCACGTAGGCCATACCGATCAGGCGCAGTACCACGATGGCCACAACCACGAGAAAGAAGTTTCTGGACTTCAGCATTACTGATCCGTATCGCCGGAATCTCCCCGGGGACCGGTAATGTCATGGATCAGGTACAGCGGGCGTTGCTTGCTTTCAACATAGGTCTTGCCCACATACTCGCCCAGAATGCCAATGGAAAGCAGTTGCACACCACCCAGGAAAGTGACCACCGCGATCAGGGAGGGATAGCCCCGTACGACTTCGCCGAGGAACAGCGTCTTCAGAATGATCCAGCAACCGAACAGCAAACCCAGCAAGGCAGTAAAGGCGCCAAGACCGATCATCCAGCGCAAGGGGCCGATGGAGAATGACGTAATGCCCTCGAAAGCCAGCCCCAGCAGGGAAAAATAGTTCCATTTGGTCTCGCCGGCGGCGCGGGGAGCGCGATCATATTCGAGAATGATAGTGGGAAAACCCACCCAGGCGAACAAACCCTTCATGTACCTGTTACGCTCGGGTAGCCGCAGCAGTGCATCCAGCGCACGTCGGCTCATGAGCCGGAAATCTCCCGTGTCTTCGGGAATGGTGAAATCAGACAGACGGTTCAGCAGCCGATAGAAAAGATAGGCGCTGAAACGCTTGCTGTGAGTTTCCCCTTCCCGGGAACGGCGCTTCATGGTGACCACGTCAACACCTTCTTTCCAGGCGTCCAGCATTTTGGGGATCAGCTCCGGCGGGTCCTGAAGATCCGCATCCAGCACGATCACGGCAGCTCCTGAGGCCTGTGACAGCCCCGCCGTTAGCGCCGCTTCCTTGCCGAAATTGCGCGACAGTCGAACCGCTTTCACGACATCCGACTCACGCGCCAGCTCCACCATGTATTCTCCACTGCCGTCCTTGCTGCCATCATCCACCAGCACGATTTCATAGGTGATGGCCAGGGGCTGCAATACCTCGCGAAGACGGTCATACAATTGCGGTAATACGGGTTTTTCATTGTAGATGGGTACCACGACAGACAATGTCGGTTCGGCTGCCTGTACATCCTCCGAAGCCCGTGGGCCGTTACTCGCGCTCATGGAAAACCACCTTGTGATAAAGAGTAAAATTCAGGAGCGTTACCAAGGCTGTGGTCAGCAATTGCGCCCAGGCCGCATTGTTCAGCAGAAAACTGTACAGCAGATAGAACAGCAGGATATTCGCTACCCAGCCCACCAGTACCACCTTGAGGTAGTCCGGAATAACGGTAGCATGGGCTGTCTGGCATTTGAAAGTATGGTAGTACTGCATCAGATAATTGGTCACGGCTCCCGCTCCTGCGCCCACAGCTGTGGCCGGCGTGGCATTCATGCCGAACTGCATCAGCAGCCACATGAGCGACCAGTGCACCGCCGTGGCAAGCCCGCCACTGGTGAGGAACCGCACCCATAAACCGACAAAAGATGTAGCATTCGGCATCAGCGTCGGGTTGGCCGGCATTCTGTCCAATCCCGACATGCAGCAATCCTGCTGTCCCTCATGGCACTGTCTGGAGGCAATCTGTGGCTGATCATCGGCGATGCTTGGAATCGTAAATTGGTGTTATTTTAACAGCTTGCCGGTGAACATGCGCCGGTATCCGTGCTCGGACCAGGTGGCTGCTGCCGTAGAAGATCCGAATGTCATCGACTGCTTTGAACTGTACAATGCATATCCCTCCTGAAGATATAGTTCCACTGATGGATCAAGACACCTCTTCTTCTGCCATTTCCCTGCTTTCCACTTTTGCGCTTATCGGCCTGGCTGAAATGGGAGACAAGAGTCAACTGGTCTGTCTTACCCTGGCGGCACGCTACCGGGCGCTGCCGGTACTCGCAGGCGCCGTGCTCGCTTTTGCCTTGCTGAATCTGGGTGCCGTACTGTTCGGTTCTGCCCTGGCTAAATGGCTGCCTCCACAATGGGTAACCCTGGCCGTAGGAATTCTCTTTCTGGCTTTCGGCCTGCACGCCATCCGTTCCGGGAATGTGGACGAAGAGCCTCTGGAAACGGAAACCCGGAGCGGGCGCAGCCTGTTGCTGAGTACCCTGCTGCTTATCGGTCTGGCTGAATTTGGTGACAAGACCCAGATAGCGGTCGCCGGACTGGCAAGCACATCAGATCCGACTGCGGTATGGCTGGGTGCGACCCTGGCGCTGGCCATGACTTCAGCAATCGGCGTATGGGCAGGACGAACCCTGCTGCAGCATATTCCCATTCCACTGATGCATCGCATCAGTGGCATTCTCTTCCTGGCCATGGGCGGTTTTTCACTGGCCAGCCTATTGATGTGATGTACTTCGCACTGTTTCAATGAAGCAGGACCCTACTGTCACCCAAGTGACAGTTCAGGCACCAAGGCTCCTCTATTCTGGAATCTACTCAATGAATCTTTCCAGTTTTCTGCGTGGACGAGATGAATAAATCCAGTTGCTGCATCGCCGTTTTTCCGGATTACACCGCGGCGGCTGAAGCTATCGACCGTCTGGTGGCAAGCCTCATGGACAAGGATCTGATCTCACTGGTTGGAAAGGACGTTCAGCACGGAAAGGTGGGCCTCAACGGACTCTCATCATTGAATGATGATCTGCTTCAGCTGGGTGTTCAGGAAGCCACTTTGCATTGTTACCAGTGCATGATCCACGGCGGCTCTTTTCTTGTGGTGGTAAGCGGCAACTACGAGCAGGTGGAAAATGCCTGCGAACATCTTGAAAAGAATACGCAGGCAGATGTCGCCCTTCATCTCAATGCTCCCTGAAACCTCTCTGTCACCCAAGTGACAGATAAACACCACGCGACAAGCTAAGGTATTTTCTACCATAAGCGTACAGATCACCGACAAGCAAGGAGACCCAATCATGAGCAAAACCATTACCAAGACCTTCAAGTCACATGACACACTCAGCAACGTCAGAGAAGACCTCATCGCCACGGGCATCGAGCAGGAGCAGATCTTCGTAGACAAGGACAACAACCAGGTAAAGGTCATCATCCCTGCGGAAGCAGAACCCGAAATCCTCGAAATCATGAATCGCCATCAGCCCATCGACTAGTGCAATAGCGCAAAGGCGTGGACAATCGCCTTTGCGCATTATTAACCTGTCATGAGCAATGAGGGACAGTTGGTATTGGTGAGACACGGCAAGTCTGTGTGGAACGGCCAGAACCGCTTTACTGGCTGGGTTGATATATCCCTGGCACGGGAAGGCATGGAAGAAGCGGTCAGAACAGGACGGCTGCTGCGCAACATGCACTTTGATCTGGCTTTTACCTCATCACTGTTGCGTGCACAGGATACGCTCTACGAAATCCTGAAGCAGAACCTCCATTGCGACCAGTACATGCGCATCCATGAATTGAGCAGCGACTGGTACGAACACTTCGTTCCTGTCACGACAGATCTTTCTGAACTGAAAATATACATTTCCGAGAAACTGAATGAGCGCTACTACGGTGACCTGCAGGGCAGGAACAAGGATGCGGCCAAGGAAGAATATGGCGCTGACAAGGTTCATCTCTGGCGGCGCAGCTATGACATACCGCCACCCGGCGGCGAGAGCCTGGAAATGACGGCACAACGCGTCATCCCCTACTACAAGAGGCATATAAAACCCCATGTGGCAAAAGGAGAATCCGTGCTGGTATCTGCCCATGGAAATTCCCTGCGCGCGTTGATCATGCACTTGGAACAATTGACCAAAGAGCAGATCCTGGACTATGAATTGCCCACGGGATCACCCCATGTCTATCGCTTTGACGCCAACATGCGCATGCTCGACAAACAGGTGCCAACTTATTAACCCGGCCATCCGGCTTTCAACGTGCAATCAAGGCAGGCTATACTCCCGGTTCAAGTTATCCGCACCATGAACCAGGACGGTCAGTCGCGACAACGATGAAAAACAGCCTGCCCCTTTACAATACCTACCGTGCCCGTTTGTCCGGGACGGAACTTTTTCGGGGACTGTCCGATGATATCCTGGATGACATGCTCTCCCATTTCCGTTTCGAATCCTGGAACAAGGGCTCTGTTCATGACAGCAGCATCGCGCTACGCCGTTTCTACGTCGTTATCGAGGGGCGCATGCAGCTGACGCGCATTCACCCCGGCACGGGTAAGCAGATCACCATCTCCATTCTGAGCGAAGGCGACATGTATGATGTTCTGACGCTGCTGGATGGACAGTCACACGATATTTCGCCAAGCGCCCTGGATGACCTCAAACTGCTTTCCGCGCCTATCGGTGAAGTGCGCAACTGGATCAGGGAGCATCCGGATTTCAACGATAATTTTATGCCCTACCTGGGCAAGCGGATTCGCAGCAGGGAAGCTCTGGCCGCCGATCTTGGCCTCTACGATGCGCACACACGGCTGGCGCGACTGATCCTACGCTACGTGGATTCAGGTGACTCCAGCCACCAAGACAAACCCGGCATCGAGGTCAGGCTGCTGCATGATCTTTCCAACGAAACCCTGGCTCACATGGTGGGTTCGGCGCGACAGGTGGTCAACCGACATCTTCAGGCCATGAAGAAAGACGGCATACTGCATACAGAAAACCGCCGTCTCATCATCGACGACCTGGAAAAACTGCAGCAGGAAGCCCAGCAGCTTGAACAGGAACTGCAGACCGGTAGCTGAACCCGCAACGATACAAACTGCTCATGCCACCCCATGGCCCAGGGGCACCAGGCAGTCAGGATCGTCATTTCCCGGGTTGTTGACCCTGGTGCTCACAGGATCGGCGCTGAGCCAACGGGATGGACAAGGCTCGAGCATCGCTTTGAGCAGTGCCTGATCCTGATTGCCCGGATCAAGCCATGCCTGGTAGCTGTCAGCAGGCGGGATGACAGGCATGCGATCATGAATGGGAGCCACTGTTTCGTTTGCGCGGGTAACGATGATAGTGCATGACTCGATGACGGTATCGTCATCCTGTTTCCATTGTTCCCACAAACCGGCAAATGCAAACAGCCCGCCATCAGCTGCGCGAATATTGTAGGGCTGTTTCCGTCCGTTTTCGCGCTTCCATTCATAGAACCCTGTCGCGGGCACGAGACAGCGGCGCTTGCGAAATGCCGCCCTGAAAGCGGGCTTCTCTGCAACGGTCTCTGCGCGGGCATTGATGGTGTGCCTGCCTATTGTACTGTCCTTCGCCCAGAACGGGATCAGCCCCCAGTGCATGTATGCCAGCTTTCGCTCACCCTGCTGTTGTCGCACCACGACGACATCCTGGGAAGGGGCGATATTGTAGCGGGGCCGCCCGTCGACAAGATTGACAACCTCGAAGAAATCGACAAGCGCCTGAGCATCAGTAACGAGATTGTATCGGCCACACATGGTGGATATCCCCTGTGAAGATCAGCTTCTTGCGAACTTGTGTGGACACCGCCCGCCTCAGCGCTACTGTGTCCTAAAATTTTTTCACAGAAATGCCGGTTGCCGGAGGCAGGCTGCCGGCAGGACCGACCAGAAGAATGCCTCCTCGCTGCAAAGGCAACGCCAGTACCTGCACATTGTTGTCCCGCGTTTCATAGCTGCCTTTGGCTGCCACGGCATTCCGTACGACAGGGTTGTTGAAGAACACCCTGTCCGCCACCTCAAACTGCAACAAAATCTGGTCCCCGCTGCGGACAGCAAAGGCGTTGGCCGGCGCACCTCCCACCTTTGTTGTCCAGGTGGCCAGGACTTTGGCATTCGGCCAGCTGACCGGTAGCGCAGTCCCTTGCACAGGAGTCTCCTGGGGCAAGCTTGCCCGGGCCAGTTGCCGATATCCCGTTACAACGTCC
>DRLF01000139.1 GCA_011051425.1 Thiolapillus brandeum
AGATTATCTGGAAAGACATCCTGAAGCCTTGCTGCAGGGAAAAGCACGCTGAGTTGAACCTGAACCCAAGGGTTCAGGTTGAAAAAAGCGGACGATGAGGCGATGCCTCATCGTCTGTCTGGAGATCAGAAATGCTGCTCTGAAAATGCCATGAGCTTGGATTCCTTGAGGTGCTTGGGAAGGAAATCCAGCTTCTTTTTCAGAGATGGCCAGAGCAGGTTGTAGTACAGCTCAGCCCTTACCATCGCGACGTTTTTTGCAGGAATGCTGTAGCTCAATTCCCTGCGTTCATACGGATTCAGGCGCGTGTCTTCTCCCGGTTGAGTGGCCTTGGGTGGAGGCACCGGTTTGCCTTCCTTGTTCAGCAGTTTGTAAACAAAATAGGATTTTGGATCTTCCTTGGCTGGGTGGTTCTTGAAGTTTTCCCAGAGCTTCTTGCCATCCTGGTCGTAGGCAGTCACTTTCAGGACCATGTTGCGAAACGGTGCACCGGTGGGGATCTTGTGCGGTTGCTGATTGCGTATGTGAACGGTCACTTTGATATCCTTTTCTCCTTTTGTGGCATCAAGCTTCAAGAACAGAGCCCTTCGCAAAGTGGCTGCATCGTGTCCGCCACCCATGCTGTGATTGGCAAAACCATTGCTGACCGGCATGTGACAGGACTGGCAGCTGACGTGGGTACGGCCGGCAACATATTCGTCTCCTGTGGCACACAGTGGCACGCCATGAGAATTTGCGCGCTTGTCATGGCAACCAAGGCAGGCGGCTGAGGTTTTAAGCATCTCCGGATTGGATTCCAGCGGCAGTATCATTTCGTCGGCTTCTTCATCAGATACATAGGGTTTCTGTCTGTGGGGGTTCTCTTTTTCCTCCTCGCCTTCATGCGCTTTTTTCGCCATTTCGGCGTGCTGGGAGAAAGAAGTAGGGAAACCGGATGGCCCCTGGCAGCTTTCTGCTACTTCGTAGGCATCAATGCCCAGCCTCAACTTGCCGTTGGACAAACGTGTTCCCTTGAACTTCTTCAGCCGGTGGCAAACGAGGCAGTTTACGCCCTCCTTGTACGCTGGCATGGCATCCAGCTTGGTTTTCTTGTCCTGGGCCGCGTTCGGTGCATGACATTTCAGGCAAACGGGGTATTTGCCGTTTTTCATTTTTTCCCCTTCTCTGGTAGGGTCCCCGATCACTTTCTTGTAAAAAGCGCGGTGAATGGGGTCGGCCAGTGCTGTGCTGTTTGCGTGCATCGAACCTTTCCATTGTTCGTATATTTCCATATGACAAAGCCGGCATTCCTGAGCGGATACCTGATGCAGTGGCACTTCTTCATCATCGATAAGTACAGCCTGCGTGGTGCTGCAAAAGAACAGAGTGAAAAGAAATGCAGTAATGGCCTTGCAGGAAAGAAAATGGTGGAAATTGTTTTGGTGACTGGACATTGCGCCCTCCTTGTCTGGTGATTGCCTGAAGTTCTCCGAACGATTGTTGTTTCTTATTCCAGGTCTGAGCGACAGGATGTTCGGTATATTGCTGTAAAGCAGCTTTGATTATCTGGTGCAAACAGCGCAATTTCCTTGATAGCTGTCATGCGTTACCGGAGAAGGAGGGATGATCAAGAGAAAGGAAAATGCCAGGGACAGGTTCTTGGATGAGAAACTGCGGGCACAAAAAAAGCGGCCTGTCAGTTGACAGGCCGCTTCTTGTTTGGGAGCAAAGAGGGAGGTATCAGCCCGCGTTTTCACCATCCGGTGCATCTTCACCAGGATCGTAGCCTTCCGGCAATTCATGGGCGATACCTTTGTGGCAATCGATGCAGGTATAGCCTTTCTCGATGGCTTCTTCATGACGGTCGGCGCTGCGGCTTTCCTGCTTGTCGAAATCCATAGAGTCGAAGTTGTGGCAGTTGCGGCATTCGCGGGAATCCGTGTCCTTCATGGCTTTCCAGACATGCTTTGCCAGTTCGAGTTTTTTTGCTTCAAATTTTTCAGGAGTATCCACATCCTTGACGATGAAGTGGTGATACAACTCATTGGAGGCCTGAATCTTACGTATCATTTTGTACACCCATTCCTTGGGAACATGACAGTCGGGGCAGGTGGCCCGGACACCGGTGCGGTTGGTGAAATGGATGGTATCCTGCAGTTGCTCGTAAGGATTGTCACGCATTTCGTGGCAGGAAATACAAAACTGTTCCGTATTGGTCAAGGCAAGTGCCCAGTTGAAACCACCCCACAGGATAATACCCAGAATGATACCGATGAGAAGCACTGAAAATGTGCCCTTTTTTTGACCGTTAGTCATGATGAAATCCCCTGCGTGTAAAGCATGAAGTTATGGCCTCCCGGAGGAGGCCATACAGTTACTGGTGTTATTTTACACCTTCGAAGTCATTTTTGACCAGTGGATTAGCGTCCACCTGGGGTGCATGACACTGGTTACAGAAATAACGGCGACTGGAAACTTTTTCCAGCTTTTTTCCGTCGCGGGTGAGGAAATGGCTCTCACCAAGCATTGGCGCCTTCTCCTTCTTGTGGTTCTTTTTACTGTGGCACTTGAGGCAGCCGTTGTTTTTCAGGTTGATCTTGTACTTGTCGATCTTGTGAGGAATCATGGGAGGCTGTTGTTTATATGAGCGCTCGAAGCCGCCTTCCTGAGAAATAACTTTTTTCTTGGTGACCTTCAGTGACTTACCTTCCAGATCTTCCGTGCCACGCAGAGAAGCGATACTTTCTTTGGCGGTAACCGTACCGCTGGTGACAAGCAACAAGGCGAAGGCTGCCAGGGTTATGTGGATAATCTTTTTCATCTTTATCTCCATCAACTCAAATTAAACTGTATGTTTGGAATAGGCTTTAGCGGAATGCAGGCCGCTACTGGATTGGTTGGAATAACGGTTGCCAAACTGGAATACGTTTACAGCGCATACATCGATGCAGCGTCCGCAGTTGGTGCACTGGTTAGCCACGATCACAGGACCAATGCCCTTGGGTGCACCTTTCAGTGCGGGTTTGATGACCTGAGGTTCGGGGCAGACATTGAAACAGTCCATGCAGTCGTCACAGGCTTCACGGTTTGTCGCTGCAACCCTGACTACCGCCCGATTCGACAACAGACTGTAGAAAGCGCCCACAGGGCAGTAGTGTCCGCACCAGCCATCTCTGGAAACCAGAAGATCGAACAGGAATATTGCCAGTATCAGTACCCACGCCAACCCCATGCTGAACACGATGCCCCGGAACATGATCGATACCGGATTGACCAGCTCCCAGACGATGCCCCCAGTGATCAGAGGCAGTATCAGCGTCAGTGCCAGTACCCAGTAACGGGTGCTGCGGGATGCATGAGAACTGCCGCGAATACCCAGCTTGCGGCGCAGCCATGCAGCAGCGTCTGTCACCATGTTCACCGGACAGACCCAGGAGCAGTACACCCGTCCGCCCACCAGCGCGTAGAACACCAGCACGATAATTGCACCGACGATGGCAGTGGTTTCAGGCGTAACACCGGATATCATGGCCTGCAACAGGATATGGGGATCGGTAAGTGGCAGGGTGTCCAGCGTCAGGCTGGAGGCAAGATTGCCCTTGACGATCCACAACCCGAACCAGGGTCCGGCAACAAATGCCGCCAGAATACCCAGCTGACTGATGCGTCGCAGGATCAACCACTTGTGCGCACCAATCCAACCCTTGGTCTGGATGGCTTCTTTGCCGACATCTTGAGGCATGTTGGCCATTGCTATTTATCCTCCGGCTTGCGGTTGAGCGTGTCCAGTGGATTGGTCGAGAAGGGTGAATCAGGCAACGATTCGTCGATCTTGCTGTCAATGATCAGTCCTTTGCCCTGGAGGTCGTAGCGCACCCCTGCGGGCAGGTTGTACTGATGTTTGACATCCGGTGTAACCAGCGCCTTTCCGGCCTTTTCTTTCTCTTTCCAGCCGAAACGGTAGTGGTGACCCAGTTCGCCCTTGGCCAGATCGGTGGGGAAGACCTTGATAGCGGCTTTCTCCAGGATGCAGGCTTTCTCGCACAAACCGCAACCTGTACAGGCATCGGAATGGACGACAGGGATGAACAGGGCATGTTTGCCGGAACGCACATTGTGCTGCATGTCCAGGGTAATCGCCTTGCCCCGGATGGGGCAGACATTGAAGCAGACTTCACAGCGAAGTCCCTGGAAGGCGATGCAGTTTTCCTGGTCGACAACGACAGCCAGGCCCATACGCGATTTCTCGATATCCGTAAGGGAATGATCCAGCGCATTGGTGGGGCAGGCAGCCACGCAGGGAATGTCCTCGCACATTTCACACGGACCGGTACGGGCGATGAAGTACGGCGATCCCGCCGGAATATCGTCACCCAACTGGCCCAGGAACAGAATATCGAAAGGACAGTCTCTGGCGCACAGGCCGCAACGGATACACGCACCCAGGAAATCTTCTTCCGGTAGCGCACCTGGTGGCCGGATTGCAAGGGGAGGCAGGGCATTGGCCCGTTGGGTATAAAAACCCAGACCTACGCCCATGATACCCACACTGCAGGCAGTCTTGAGCGTCGTCGTCAGAAACTGCCGACGGCTGACGCTTTTCTTGCCTTTGTCTGATTTAGCCATTGCTATAGTCCAGTTCAGCTGCGCGGCCCGCCCGCGAAGAGCGGGCCGCTAACCGTCATGCCTTGGTGATTTTCACCGCGCACTTCTTGTAATCCGTCTCTTTGGAAAGCGGATCGGTTGCATCAAGCGTGAGCTTGTTGACCAGACGGCCGGCATCAAACCAGGGAATGAAAATCAACCCCTTTGGCGGCTGGTTACGGCCCCGTGTCTCTACCTTGCAGGTGATTGTGCCCCTGCGGGAGGAGATCTTGGCCATGCGTCCGTTGCGCAGCTTGAACTTCTTGGCGTCCTTCTTGTTCATGTACACCACAGCGTCCGGTACCGCACGATACAGTTCAGGCACACGGCGGGTCATGGACCCTGAATGCCAGTGCTCGAGTACCCGGCCGGTGCACAGCCACAAGGGATATTCGCTGTCCGGGCTTTCTGCGGGTGGCTCGTAAGGTGCGGTGATGATGTTGGCCTTGCCACCGTTCTTCTTCTTGTTGCCATAGAAGAACACATCACCTTTCTTGCCGTCCGGATTCCACTTGGCCACATAGGGGTCATAGCCTTCGCGGAAGCGATACAGGGTTTCCTTGCCGTTGACCACGGGCCAGCGCAGGCCACGTGCCTTGTGGTACATGTCGAAGGGTGCCAGGTCGTGGGCATGGCCCCGACCGAAAGAGGCATATTCCTCGAACAGGCCTTTCTGCACGTAATAGCCAAAGTGAGCCGACTCGTTATTGTCATACTCGTTGCCGCGATCGTCGGTGATTTTTCCGTCGAACGGGAACTGGTTGACCTGTCCGTTCTCATAGAGCACTTCGTACAGTGTTTTGCCTTTGTATTCGGGTGCCTTGTCCAGCAGTTCGGCAGGCCAGACCTCTTCCATCTTGAATCGCTTGGCAAACTCCATGGTCTGCCACAGGTCAGACTTGGCCTCACCCGGTGCCTGGGTCTGCTGACGCCAGAACTGGGTACGGCGTTCGGCGTTGCCGTAGGCGCCTTCCTTCTCGATCCACATGGCGGTGGGCAGAATCAGGTCGGCTGCCTGTGCGGAAACCGTGGGATAGGGGTCTGTCACGGTGACAAAGGCATTGGGATTGCGATAGCCGGGATATGATTCATTGTTCATATTGGCGGCGGCCTGCATGTTGTTGTTGCACTGTTGCCAATAGCAATCCAGTTTCCCGTCGTGCAGCATGCGCATCATCTTGACCGCGTGATAGCCTGGCTTGCCGGGAATGGTGCCTTCAGGCAGTTTCCAGATCTTCTCTGCAATCTCGCGGTGGGCCTTCTTCTTGACCACCAGGTCTGCTGGCAGACGGTGGGAGAAAGTGCCGACTTCACGGGCGGTGCCGCAGGCGGAAGGCTGGCCGGTGAGAGAGAAGGGGCTGTTGCCGGGCTCGGAAATCTTGCCCATGAGCAGGTGCACGTTGTAGCACAAGCCGTTTACCCACACACCGCGGGTGTGCTGGTTGAAGCCCATGGTCCACAGGGACATGACCTTCTTTTTGGGGTCGGCATAAACCTTGGCCAGCCTTTCCAGTTTGTCTTTGGGAACGCCGGAAAGCTTGGATGCTTTTTCCAGGGTATAGGGTGCTACGGACTTGGCATATTCTTCGAAGCTGATCTTGCTCAGCTTGCCTTTCATTCGGTTCTTGGCCTTCTTCTCCCGTGGATCGTTGGCACGCAGGCCATAACCGATGTCGGTGGGAGTTTTGGTGAATTGAACGTGTTTGTCGATGAACTCTTTGTTGTAGGCCTTGTTCTGAATGATGTAGTTGGCGATATAGTTCAGAATCGCCAGGTCAGTCTGGGGTGTGAACACGATGCCGTTGTCCGCCAGTTCGAAACAGCGGTGCTTGTAGGTAGAAAGCACATGCACTTCACAGCCTGGCTTGGTCAGACGGGTGTCAGTGAGACGGGACCACAGAATGGGGTGCATTTCCGCCATGTTGGAACCCCAGAGTACGAAAGCATCTGCCTGCTCCAGGTCATCGTAGCAACCCATGGGCTCGTCGATGCCGAAGCCACGGATGAATGCGCCAACGGCAGAGGCCATGCAGTGGCGGGCGTTGGGGTCCAGGTTGTTGGAGCGGAAACCGGCCTTCATCAGCTTGGAAGCAGCATAGCCTTCCCACAGGGTCCACTGGCCGGAACCGAACATGGCGACCCGCGAGGTTATTTTGTCTACGGGCTTGCCCTTGTTTTCTTCCCAGCCTTTTTTGATGGCGGTTTTCCATTTTTCGGCCATGACATCGAAGGCTTCATCCCAGGACACTTCCTCGAACTTTCCATCCTTGGCGTATTTGCCATTCTTCTTGCGCAGCAGGGGTTTTGTCAGGCGGTCTTCTCCGTACAGGATCTTGGGCAGGAAATAACCCTTGATACAGTTCAGGCCTTTGTTGACGGGTGCGTCGGGATCACCCTGGCTGGCGACGACTTTGCCTTCTTTGGTACCGATAAGTACGGAGCAACCTGTACCACAGTAACGGCAGGCTGCCTTGTCCCAGCGTACACCGGCATCTTCATCTGCCGCCAGCGCTGTTTTGGCTGCCGGAAGGGTGACGCCTGCAGTTGCCGCCGCAGCAGCAATGGCGTTGCTTTTGATAAAATCACGTCTAGTTAAACTCACGGATTACCTCCTCGTTAAGATCATCCCCACCGTAGTGGTAAATCAAAGTTGCACTCACTACACCTTCGAGTGAGTTGAATGTCATCATGGTGTCGCCAGCGGAATTTTCTTCACTGTCTTCCACTGTGACGATTAGTTTTCCTTCATCCACCCCCCCGTGAACTTCCACGCCGGGGATGCTGTTCAGCAGTTTTTCGACTTCCGGTCCTCTTTCCGGCCGGGTATGGACGATACAACTGCAGAGATTGGTGGTGTTGCTGTTTTCCATAGGGCTAGGATGCCTCCGGAATTTGGAGTGAAATGGATTGAGTCGGGCATACCGCCAGGCATTCACCGCAGCCGTTGCAAAGCTCCTGATCCAGCAGGGGGGTGGCCCGGCCACCGATTTCCAGCCGAAAACGGATGGCGTCCGTATCACAGACATCGCCGCAGGAGCGGCAAACGATGCCGTTGAGAGAAAGGCATTCGGGCTTGATGCTGGCGCGATGTCGCCATGCAAGAGAAGGGGCGGGTACTGGCGCCTGCAATGCACCGGCAGTGCAGGCAGTCAGGCAGTCGCCGCAAAAGTCGCAGCCTGCTGACTGGAAACTGATCTCGGGAAAGCCGCCGGAACCTCGAAAAAGGAGCCGGTCTTCGCAGGCATTGATGCAGTCGTCACAACGGCTGCAAAGCTGCACAAAATCGTCTTCACCCTGTGCCCAGGGTGGGCGCATCGGTGGCTGTTGGTTGCGAATCTTGCCTCGCAACAACTGGCGTCTGTTTAGGTTGGTTTTCGCGTCATGCGCTTCAAACACATTTCCTGCCTGATAGCTTGGTTACGCGATCAATTACACATTAATTGCCGGGGGAAGGGTTTGATTAAGGTCAAAGATTATGGGTTTATTATGAAATTCTTAAAAACCCTTTGAAATAAAAAGGGAATAAACCGGTTCTTCTATCAACCCCTTCGTTTTCCAAGGCTTGGACTATCGCCACAAGCCGGGGCAGTTTCACAGGCTTATACGATCAAAGTATCTGCCCCGATAAAGCAGCCGCTGGCTGTTTTTCTCGAAGCCGGTGCGCGTATGCAGCACATTGTTGCAGATGAGACCCTGACCCGCACCCAGCGTGCCTTCTATATAGTAAGGGTTGTCCGGGTTCATGATGCTGCCCAGGAATGCCACGGCCTGTCGGGTGAGTTCGTCGTCCCGCCATTCGATATTACGTTTGCGGTGGGTGTAGCGCATGTGCAGGCTGCCATTGTCCTGCAGCATGAACACCGGTCCCCTCGCCCAGCCACGCAATTCTTCACCGTTGACCACATTGGGGGGGATGCTCATGGCTTCGGGGTGTTCGAAAGCGCGGATGAAATCGGGATTTTCATCCCGCAGCATGATGTAGGCAATCTCATGATCGAGGAGCTGATTCATGCCGCCTTCGGACGCCGGGCGGACACAATGCAGCAGCAAGCCGTGAATCTGTTTGTCCAGGTCGTTGTAGTAGCCGTCCGTGTGCCAGGCGATCGGGCGGTTGGTGTAGGGGATGTAGCCGGTGCGGGGTTCCTCATCCGCCTGTTCCAGGGAGGAGATGGCGTCGCCGTCGGCGCACATGTTGTGATCCAGGTGTTCCAGGCCGAACTGCAGTCCAAGCTGGCGTACGATTTCCTTGTCCGGGTCGTCTCCGGTTGTACCCGCATAGATGGCCATGTTGGTTTTTCTCAGTATTTCCGACAGCTTGCTGTGCTGGGCTGGCGTCAGGCTGCGTGGATCATCGACTTCCACAACCAGCAATTCAAGTGCTGTGGGATAATCCCGTAGTTTTTCGTCCCGCCATTGCCGGTACGCTTCGTTGTCATTCAGATCGAAAGGGTTGTTCATCCTACTTTGTCCAGTTGACGGCGCCGGAAAGCCACGCCGCGTTGTTTTGCCAGTTGTTCACAGGCCTGAATATCCACGCCTTCGAGTCCGTCGATGGCGGTGGCGGTTACGTTGGGAATGTATTTGGGTGCTTCTTCGAGAAATGACAGCATGGCTTCCCAGGAGCCAGGCAGTGCCGGGTGGCAATGCCGTTCATACACATCCGGGTTCTGGGCGTTCATGGACACCGAAAGGCTGTCCACCACGCCCTGCATTTCCGGAAGTACGTCGCGCTTGTTCACCAGGTTGGCGAGGCCATCGGTGTTGATGCGCACCTTGCCGCCGTGAGCCTTGACCCACCGGGCGATCTCCATCAGCACCTTGAAACGCAGGGTAGGCTCACCGAAGCCGCAAAACACGACTTCGTCGTAGTCCGCCGGATTGCCGATCGCTGCGATGATCTCGTCCACTTCCGGACGGTGGTCCAGGCTTAGATCGAATTCATGCACTCTGGGGCCCTGATCCGTGTGCTTGGGGCAGAACTGGCACTCCAGGGTGCAACGGTCGGTGATGTTCAGGTACAGACTGTTGCGGATGGGGTAGGCGAGTTCTGTCATGTTCAGGGTTTGGCCAGCCGGATGTCACCAAACAGCGACAGGGATTCCATGATGGCTTTGGCATCACCGCTGATGGCCACGGCCTGCTTGCGTGAGGCAAAGTATTTGCGGCCCATTTCCCTGACATCCTGCTTGCGTACTTTCTCGATGCCGGGTACGTACTTGGCCAGATCTCCGGGCGTCTTGCCGTCGATCCAGTAGCCGGTGAGGGTGGATGCCAGTGCGGATGAGGTTTCATTGGAAAGCAGGAAACTGCCCTTGAGATAACGCTGGGCGCGTGTCAGTTCCTCGTCCTCCGGCAGCGTGGTGGCCAGCCGGTCCAGCTCATAGAAGATCTCCGTCAGTGTGGCGGCGGTCACTTCGTTGCGGACCGAAGCGCTGATGCTGAAGATGCCGCCCTTGGCCCAGTCTGATACCGATGCGTGCGGGGAATAGGTGTAGCCCTTTTCTTCCCGTATATTCTGGGTCAGGCGGCTGCCGAAAGCGCCGCCGAAAATGGTGTTTGCCACCTTGAGTGAAAATTCATCGGGATTGCCTGCCGCGGGCATGGGGCGGCCCACGTAGATCGTGGACTGCACGGATTTCGGACGGTCCACTACCAGGAATTGCTGCCTGGTGGTGGCCGGGGCAGGTGGAATGGCCGCAAGCTTTTTACCACTGCTCTTCCAGTCACCGAAGTGCTTTTCAGCCAGTCCGGCCATTTTGCCGGTTGGCAGATTGCCTACCATCACCAGAATGCCCTGGTCCGGGCGAAACCGTTGCTGATAGACGGCGAGCAGGTCTTTTGGCGTAACCCTGGCGACAACCTTCGGGTCCGGGTTGACGAAAGCATAGGGGTGTTTGCCGAACAGCTCGGTATAGAAAACCTGCGACAGGTCATAGGATGGCTGGGATTTGCTGGCGATGATGGACTGCAGTTCATTCTCGATCGCCAGTTTGACCTCATCTTCCGGAAAACTGGCATGGCGGGCCGTGTCCGCCAGGATTTCCAGCAGCTGGCCGGTCCCCGAAGACAGGCCGTCAATGCCGATATAGGAAATGTCCTTACCGATACCAACGCTGATATCCGCGCCAAGCGCCTGCAGTTCTTCTGCAATCTGGCGGGAAGTGCGTTTCCTGGTGCCTGCGCTGATGGTCGAAGACAGTATGTCGCTCACGCCCCGGAGATTTTCAGGGTCGGATGCAGAACCGCCCCTGACCGCGAGATACATGGAAATCAGCGGCAGGCCCGGACGTTCGATGAGCCACAGCGTGAGGCCGTTGGGTAGTTTCTTTTCCACCACGGCAGGAAGGATCAGGGGTTTGTCCTGGGCGTAGGCTGGCAGCCCCTTGATGGGCGCGTCCTTTTCCTTTGTCGACGAGGCGTTGCCAGCGGCTGCCAGCAGGGAAAGACTGAGCAACATGCTGATGATCCGGTTCTTCTTCATGGCTGCTTCTCCTGATGCTGTTGGGCCACCTGGCGATCGATCCAGCTGCGGTTGGCGACGGTAAGGTATTTTTCCGCAACGCGCTGGATATCCTTTGAAGTGATCTTGCGGATGAGGTCCGGATAACGGTTCACCAGGTTGGCATCGCCGTGCAGCAGCTGGGTGATGGCCAGATAGTCAGCCCGGTCGATGTAGCTGGCCAGTTGCTTGTAAAAATCGGCGATCATTTTTGTTTTGACGGCCTTCAGGCGTTTCGGGTCTATGCCTTGTCTGGCAAGCTGGTCGATCACGCCCTGTATATCGCTGGTGTCCTGTGCGGCACTGCTGCCGGGCTTGTAGATGCCGAAAGCCACCATAAGGCTGGGGCCGGCGAAGGTCAGGGGGTCACCCAGGGGCCAACCCATGCCGCCTGAGATGGAAAGCATGGACTGCTTCTCCTTGACCATTTTCTGGTAAAGAAGGCTGGCATCGCCACCCAACAGAACCTCACCCAGCACGGCCAGCGGGTAGTAGTCCGCGCTGTCAGGCCCGGGCATCTTCCAGCCGATGGCCAGTGCGGGTGCCATGGCGTGTTCGTCCGTCTCTTTTTCGAAGCGTTCCTTGGTGTTCGGTTTTTCTGAAACGTCGGGAAGTGTTGGCAGCTTCGCCGCCGGGATGCTGCCAAAATACTTGTTTACCAGCTTGTAGGCGGTGTCACCGTCCACATCTCCGGCAATGGCGATTACCGCATTGTTCGGCGCGTAGTAGGTGTGATGGAAGCGTTCGACGTCCTCGATGCTGGCTTTGTCCAGGTCAACGAAGGAGCCATAGCCGTCATGGGCGTTCTCCCATTTGTTGAATGCCAGGGCAGCGAGATCCGTCCAGAAAAACAGGCCATAGGGCTTGTTTTTTACATTGACGCGAATTTCCTCTTTTACAACGTCGCGCTGGTTGTCGAGATTTTCCTCGGAAAAATCCAGGTGGCGCATGCGGTCTGCCTCCAGCCACAAAACGGGTTCGAGGGCGGAGACGGGGGCGGTGGATATATAGTTGGTGTAGTCATACCGGGTGGAGCCGTTGAGAGAGCCTCCGCCACCCTGGATGATCTTCACGAAACTGCCCTTGGGGGCATTGGGAGTCCCTTCGAACATCATATGTTCGAAAAGATGGGCGAAGCCGGTACGCCCCCTGGGTTCCAGGCGAAAACCTACATGGTAAGCAATGGACAGGCCGAAGGTGGGGGAGCTGTGATCCTCCGAAACCACCAGGGTCAGGCCGTTGTCCAGTTTGTAGGTATGGACAGGCAGCTTCTGTCCGGCCATCGCACCGGAAAAGACCAGCAGCAATACCGGCCACATTTTGCAGAATATTTTTTTCATCTTGTTTTGCTTCTCCTTGTCCGCTTGTACCGCAGATGGTTGCTGATCTTGCAGACCCAAAAAATCAGGCCCGGTTCAGCGGTTTCCCAAGTTGTCAGAGGTCTTATCAATAAGAAAATGGTAATATTCTTATTAATGGCGCCGGTGAACGGAAATTTTAGCACTCCATGAAATGGGAAGATACGTGCGGTTTTTTGTGTTGCAGAACAGGTTAATAGCCAAAAACTAATTATTTGAAAAATTAAATAGTAAATAACTACTTAACAATATAAGCAAAAACTGAAATACTAATATGCAGATGACGAGTTGGACGCATCTACAAACAAAGAAGTTCCACTAAACTGATTTTGGAGATTTACGATGAAAAAAATGATTAAAGTTGCTGCTGTTGCAGCTCTGCTTGCCGCTTCTGCTTCTGCTTCTGCATGGTGGGGTGGTCCTTGGGGTGGCGATCGCGGCTACGGTAACAACGCATGGGACGACGCATGGGACGGTATTGGCGACGGTTACGGTTCTGGTGACTTCAGCTTCGGCATGAGCGGTTCTGCACGTGGTAGCGGCTATGGCCGTGGTTACAACCGTTACAACGGCTACAATGGCTACGGCTATGCCCCTTACGGTTATGCTCCTTACGGCGCTCCTTATGGTTATGCTCCTTATGGTGCTCCTGCTCCTTATGGCGCTCCTGCTGCTCCTCAGGCTCCTCAAGCTCCTGCGGCTCCTGCCAAGTAAGTTTGTTGAGACATCAGGTGTGCCCGCGGTATCGGTACACCTGATGGTATTGGGATGAATGGGTTCATTTGAATGATACCGGAGAGTGTGTGATGAATAAGATGGTTAAAATTAGTATGGCCGCCGTACTGGCCGTTGCTTCCGCCTCGGCTTCCGCCTGGTGGGGAAACAATGACGGTTGGGACAACGACGGTTTTGGCGATTTCATGGGCGACATGTTTGGCGACATGGATTTCAATTTCAATATGCATGCCCGTGGTGATGGTTACGGACGTGGCTACGGTTACAACCGCTACAATGGTTATGATGGCTATGGTTATGCTCCCTACGGTTACGCTCCCTATGGCTATGGCGCACCGGTTGCACCGGCCCTGAGCGAAGAGCAGCAGAAAGCCGCTGCCGAACAGTATGCCAAAGCGATCGAAGCTCAACGCAAGGCCGCTGAAGCTTATGCAGCTCAGCAAGCCGAGATGTACAAGCAGTATCAGGCGACTGCTCCTCAGCAGACCATGCCTGCTCCCTTCCAGGCTCCCCAGTTTTCGGGTTTCAAGAGCCGTGACGAAGTCATGAAGGAAATGGATGCTCGCCGTGCAGAAATGCAAAAAGAGATGGAAGCCCGCCGCGCTCAAATGGAAAAGGAAATGGGTGGTATGCAACGCCCAATGCCTGCTTCCTTTGACGCTCCCAAGTTCGAGGGTTTCAAAAGCCACGATGAAATGATGAAAGAAATGGAAGCCCGTCGTGCGCAAATGGACAAGGAAATGCAGGCCCGTCGCGCCCAGTTCGACAAGGGTTGCAACAAGCTCTGATCTCTATCTTCAAAGAGCAGCTTGCGGAAGAATGGCGCGCCCGGCAATGCCGGGCGCGCTTTTTTATGTCTAGGTGCTGGCAACTGCTCCTGCGTTGCCAGCATTTCCTACATCCCTGTAGGTCATGGACTGGCCGAAAAAGGCACCTGTATTTTTCACGCTTCTGCCTTCCTTGGAGGTCGTAGGCCGCGGGCACTGGAAATGCTCCTGGCACTTCCGGCATTTCGACGGTCTGTGTTAGGATGATCTCCCCATACCGTTGCCCTCAAGCTGATTCAACAGAGCGTCTTACATGAGTAAACAGAACCTGACCCAGAAGATTTCCGTAGTATTTGCTTTCATTTTCTATATTGCTGCGGTCGTCAGTGTCTCGGC
>DRLF01000140.1 GCA_011051425.1 Thiolapillus brandeum
GAATTATCAGTTGGTGGTCGTCGATGAAAAAGGCCTGGAACTGTCACCCGAACAGTTTGGCCACGCCCGTATGAGTGATCCCGCAATAGTCGCGGTACCGTCCATCCTGATCGCCGGCGGCGAGAAAGACATCTCGGGCAGGCAACAGTATTTCGATGCGGTACTGCCGGGCAATGCGGACGGTGGCGCATTTTTCCATGCCCTCCATCGCGTACTGGGCAGCGGTGAATACGCTGGTGACGATACAGCCCCCGCCGTCTCCGCAGCCGACAGATTGCCGGAAAATCACTATCGTATTCTCGTGGTGGATGACAACAAGACGGTACAAATGGTGACTTCCACCATTTTGCAGAAAGCCGGGCATGCCGTGGTTCAGGCGTTTGATGGTGAAAGCGCGCTCGATCTGCTGTTCGAGGAGGAATTTGATGCGGTAGTCATCGACATGCAGATGCCGGTCATGAGCGGTCCGGAAACCATCAAGGCCTATCGCTATTCAGAATACGGGACTGTCGACCATTTGCCCTTCATCATGCTGTCTGCCAACGCCAGTGAAGATGCGCGGGAGGAAGCCGAAGAAGCCGGTGCGGATGCCTTCCTGCTGAAACCGGTTGATAAGAACAGATTGCTGCAGTTCATCGATACTTTGACCACAGGCACCGGCCTGGCTGGCCCTGGCATCGAAGTACCGGAAAACAATGTGGAGACACTGGCCATACCCGCAGATGCGCCACCCGTCATGGACATGGAAACAGTTCGGGCGCTGATGGCCATCGAAAGCGATGCAAATTTTTTCCCGGAACTGATGAAACACTTCTTTGCCGATGCAGAGCAATCCATCAGCGAAATGGAGCAGGGCCTGATGCAAAAAGACATGGATGCAATACGTGATGCGGCTCATGCCCTGCAGGGATCAGCCGGCGGTATCGGCGCCCTCGCCCTGTTTGCCGAATGTGAACAGCTGTCCAGGGCTGAAAACCCGGAACTGCACAGGCAAGGCGCTGCGATGATCGAGGCTGTCAAGAACCAGAAAAACAAAGTGCAGGCATTCCTTCAGGAATCCAGTATCGATTCCACTTCCACGGTCTACCGGTTCCCGGACAAAACCTGATTCCGGCCCTGTGCTGCCTTTGGCGGATTACACAGAGCCATTGCACAACTCAAGCTGCCGCCATTTTCTTGGCCTGGGCTTTTACCAGACGCTCCATCATCTTCAGATCACGCTCCGGCAAGGCCATCGCCGAATCCACCCACAGCAGCACGATGCGTTTCAGCTCGTCATGGGTCAGGGGAAATACCTCATTTCGCATGGCCAGCACCGCATCACGGGTCATGGCCGAACGGCTGTGCTTCCTGACGAACTGGCGCAGAGCAGCTTTGGTCTCACCCGGTTCAGCAAGTATGTCTATTACCCCAAGGTCATACAGCTCTTCTGAAGTGAAGATCTTTCCTGTATTGATCATGCGTTCAACCTGTGCAGGAGCAATACGCCGGGAAAGAAAGGAGTAGGCGCCCATGCCGGGAAACATATTGAACACCACTTCGGGAAAGCCGATCTTCACGCCTTTCTCTGCAATGATGACATCACAGGACAAGGCAGCTTCAAATGCCGCACCCAGCGCATCGCCTTCGATCAGTGCCACTGTGCGCAGGCTCTGATTCAGATTCCGGTAATTGTCATACAGGACGTCTATGCAAAGTAACGCATAGGCCTCCAATTCCTCCCTGTTGTCTCCACGAATGCATTTCAGAAAAAAGCCAAGATCTCCCCCCAGGCTGTACACGCCAGGCACGGCAGAACCCAGAACCAGAAAATCGAACGGCGAAGCGACCCCTTCCGATTTGTGCATTTCACAAATCTCCATGACAGATTTCTGAAAGCTGCTGATATCGTGCATCAGTGCCGGGGTGAAACTCGGATGGGGATGGGTGTTCATATTGAACTGCATGACGCGGTTTGCCGGATCATACTCACAAACAAGGTTGTCGTAGACCCAGTTGTAGTCGGCAGTCAAATCCTGTTTTGCGGAAAGTTGTTGGGTGAGCATGGTAAATCTCCTGTCATTAGGTTGGATGCACATTTTTGCATGGAAAATCAATGGCGCCCTCTGTGCGTCTGTCAATACATGCATGACATGGCACGCGACCCCGTGCTGACAATTGTTGAGAAAAGCCAAACTCTGTTGACGCCTCCTGCACGCGGACCGCACCGGCCTGTCACAGATAAGCTTATTGCACAAACCGTGGTTTGGGTACAGAAAAACTTTGGGAAATCAGATGCAGGTCAACATCTGCTGGTGTGGAAAAAGGTAAAGACCCGGCCAGACAGGCCGAAATACCCGGCAAATATGTTTGTCTTACAGATACTTGTCCGGCAACTCTTCATAAATCCTGCACACCTGTTCTTCGCGCTCGAACAACGCCATGATGCAGTCAGGATCAAAATGTGTACCGGAGTGTTCTTTCAGGTAGGCCAGTGCCTTTTCACGGGGCCAGGCCTCTTTGTAGGGACGGACCGTCATCAGGGCATCCAGCGTATCCGCAACTGCAACTATGCGCGCTTCCAGGGGTATCTCCTCCCCTTTGAGGCCATGCGGATAACCCTGGCCGTCGAAGTGTTCGTGGTGATGCAATGCGATATGTGCGGCCATCGACAGATAAGCGGAAGAACTGCCTTTGAGAATATCGAACCCAATGGTGGTATGCGTTTCCATCACCGTGCGTTCTTCATCGGTCAGGCGCGCCGGTTTGAGCAGAATGGCGTCCGGAATACCGATTTTACCAATATCATGCAGGGGTGCCGCCTGAACGATGACATCGCAGGTATCTTCATCCAGATTGAGCCCCCTGGCAATTTCCAGGGAATAACGCGCCATCCGGAATACGTGGTTGCCTGTTCCCTCGTCACGGTACTCGCCCGCCTTGGCCAGGCACATCAGGGTTTCCTGCTCACGGGCCGTTGCGGCCTCGGTGGCTTGCGAAACAAGCCCCTGCAGCATCCACGCACGGTTGGATACCTGCTTCTGATGCTGATGCAGCAGCAACAGGTTGCGGCAGCGCGCCTGGCATTCATAGTGATCGAAAGGCCTGGACAGAAAATCGGTAGCGCCGGCCTCCAGTGCTTCGTAGCGGATCTTGCGGTCATGAACCACCGTAACCACGACTACAGGAATATCCTCGCCGCCTTCGATCGAACGAATCCGGCGTATCAGTTCCACGCCGTTCATTTGCGGCATCTTGTAATCGGTGATCAGCAGATCCGGAACATTGAGCTTGCAATACTCCAGCGCCTGATTGGGATCGGAAAACACTTCGCAGGAAATTCGGGGAGAAATACCGGAGATAATGCTTTTCAGAATGGTGCGACCGGTGGCCTGATCATCGACGACAACCACCGACTGATTCTCGCGGCCAAAAATCGAAGTCACATTCCCGTTCATCTGACCCGGAATGACACCTTCGACTGCAGGTTGTCTTTTGTGGCTCATCTCAATTATCCCCTCGCCTGCCAATGGGCAGACCGGACTACATGATATTCAATGTCACGGAATTCCACATACCGCGACATCTAGGAAATGCATCTCAAGACCTTATACTATGAATTATAGCAGCTCAAGCATTTTTACAGCGTAAAAGCAGGATATTGCACACAAATCCGGCTTTTTCAGCGGCTTTGTCAGTCTGCTGCCTCCTTCAGTTGCAGGCGTTTTTCTTCCAGCTCATCCCAGCGTGCATATTTTGCTTCCAGTTCCTGATCCAGTTCCTGCATGCGCGAAGTCAGTTCAGCCACTTTTTCGGGCTCTTTGCGATAGAGCTCGGGGTCCGCCAGAACAGATTCCAGTTTTTCCCGGTCGGACTCCAGTGTTTCTATGTCTCCGGGCAAGGCATTCAATTCCCGCTGATCCTTGTAGCCCAGTTTTCCCGGAGACACCTTTTTGGGGCCGGAAGCCGGCAGCTGTTTCGGTTTGTCGGCAGCAGAATTTTTCTTTTCGGAAGACCGGTTGCGTTGCGCCAGCCAGTCTGAATAACCTCCAACATAGCTGTTCACCTGACCGCCCCCTTCAAATACCAGACTGCTGGTTACCACGTTATCCAGAAACACCCTGTCATGGCTGACCAGCAGCAGTGTGCCCTGATAATCCAGCAGCAATTCTTCTAGCAGCTCAAGAGTTTCCACATCAAGGTCGTTGGTCGGTTCATCCATTACCAGCAGATTCGCCGGCCTGACGAAAAGTTTGGCCAGCAGCAAGCGGTTGCGTTCTCCTCCCGACAATGCCTTGACCGGCTGCCGTGCCCGCGCTGGCGGAAAAAGAAAATCCTGCAGGTAGCCGATGATGTGCTTCGGGCGCCCGTTGACGGTGACGGTATCGCTGCCGCCAGCCACGTTGTCGATGACCGTGGCTTCCAGATCCAGCTGCGCACGCAGCTGATCGAAATAGGCGACCTCCACTTTGCTCCCCATCCTGATCAGGCCGCTGTCCGGCTGCAGTTTTCCCAACAGAAGATTGAGCAAAGTGGACTTGCCACAGCCATTCGGTCCGATGATACCCACCCGGTCGCCGCGCAGGATGGTGGTGCTGAAATCACGGATCACAGGCCGGCCATCCCAGGCATAGCTGACATGCTCTGCCTCGCACACCAGCTTGCCTGACAGGTCCCCCTTGTTCATCTCAAGCCGGGCTGTACCCTGCTTCTTGCGCCGTTGTCTGGCCGCTTCACGCATGGCCTGCAACTGCCGCACACGCCCTTCGTTGCGGGTGCGCCTGGCCTTGATGCCCTGCCGGATCCAGACCTCCTCCTGAGCCAGCTTCTTGTCGAAACGGGCGTTTTCCTTTGCCTCGGCATTTTCCATTTCTGCCTTGCGCCGCAGGTAGTTGTCGTAGTCGCCGGGCCAGTCGGTAATACTGCCCCGGTCCAGCTCGATGATCCGCGTGGCCAGTCTGCGCAGAAATGCCCGGTCATGCGTGATGAAAAGCAGACTGCCCCGCCAGCCGAGCAGGAATTCCTCCAGCCAGGCAATGGACTCGATATCCAGATGGTTGGTGGGCTCATCCAGCAGCAGCAGATCCGGGTCACCCGCCAGCGCGCGGGCCAGCAGCACGCGCCTTTTCATACCTCCCGAGAGGCTGGAAAATTCTGCATCCGCATCCAGTTCCATGCGCGAAATGACCTGTTCCACCTGCTGCTCCAGTTGCCAGCCACCGGCAGATTCCATTTTCTGCTGTATCCGGGACAAGCGGTTCATTGCATTCTCCCCGCCATCATCGGCCAGGCTGACACAGGCCGCATGATAGTCCTTGATCAGTCCGGCAAGCTCACCCAGACCATCCGCCACGAGTTCGAACACGCTGCCATTGCAGTCATCCGGCACCTCCTGGCTGAGGCGTGCGATACGGGCGCCCTGAGCCATCCTGATTTCACCGCTGTCTGCTGTCAGTTCGCCGGTGATAAGCTTCATCAGCGTGGATTTGCCTTCACCGTTCCGGCCGATCAGGCAGATCCTTTCCCCTTTGCCAATACTGAGATCAATATCTTCCAGCAGTGCTGGATGACCGAAGGAAAGCGATACTTTTTTAAGTGAAAACAGTGACATAGTTTGTATTTACCAAAACAGTGGATGACATGAATAAAATAGTGCTATTAACTGTTGTTGCTTGATTGTTATCATTGCGCTGCAAACCACTTTTCATATAGCCGCGAATAGATGAGTTCGGGAGTACGGACCAAATCCAACCTGCCATGATCAAGACTGTCACCCAAGAAGATGCCTGGAAGGGCGAGGCAAACTGCAGCGTGTGCTCCATACGCGACTCGGTGCTGTTTGCCGGTTTGAAAGAAAAGGATTTCGAGCATATTCACAAGCCCATCGAACAGTTGCCGCTGCAGCCGGGCGATATTCTCTACCACGCAGGTGACAAGGCGGACAGACTGTTCACCATTCGCAGTGGGCTGGTCAAACTGGTGCAGTACCTGCCGGACGGCACCCAGCGCATCGTGCGCCTGTTGCGCAGCACGGATGTTACAGGAATGGAGGCCCTGCTGGGAGATGAATATCAGCACGATGCGGTTATCATGCAAACCACCGAAGTCTGTGTCCTGCCCATCGACGTGGTGCAACGCCTGAGCAAGGAAAATGCCGAACTTCATCACGAACTGATGAAACGCTGGCAGCGCGCGCTGTCGGATGCGGATCTGTGGATCACACAGTTGTCCACGGGCTCTGCGCGGCAGCGGGTGGCCCGCCTGCTGATCAAGCTGGTCTGTGATGAAGACAACCGCTGCGAACTGTTCAACCGCGAAGACATGGGCGCCATTCTCGGCATCACCACCGAAACCGCCAGTCGCACAGTTGCAGACTTCAAGCGCAAGGGCCTGCTCAAAGAGATGAAACCCAATCTCTATATGGCAGATACCGACAAGCTTCTGGAAGTGGCAGAAGACCTGTTGTAAGAGGGGCATCACCTGCCCCGCATTTTCTCCTGGAAGCGGATCCGGCCAACTCCTTCGGCAAATCCCGTTTGCTGCAAATTTCTGAATTATTCATGGCTTGTATGACTGGGGTCAATATCACCAATGAAGGCAACAGCATATATCTGTTATGCTTTCAAAAAGGATGAATTGGCTGAAGTTCTGCTATGCCCACAACAACACAATCCAGTCCCGAAAAACTTGAGGCCGCCTGGCAATCCCTGCAGGAACACGCAAAGCAGGTAAAGCAGCAGCATTTACGGGAATTGTTTGCCACCGACGACAAGCGCTTCGAGCGGTTTTCCCTTGAATTCGGCGAGCTGCTGCTCGACTATTCCAAGAATTTCATCACCACTGAAACCCTCGGGCTGCTGCAGGATCTGGCACAACAGGCTGACCTGAAAGCCTGGATCAAGCGCATGTTCAGCGGTGAGCACATCAACAACACCGAGGATCGTGCCGTCCTGCACACTGCCCTGCGCAACCGCTCGAATACGCCGGTCATGGTCGATGGCAAGGATGTCATGCCCGAAGTCAACCGCGTCCTCGACCAGATGGACGATTTCTGCGGTCGTGTTCGTGGAGGGGAATGGAAAGGCTACAGCGGAAAAGCCATCACAGACATCGTCAATATCGGCATCGGTGGCTCCGACCTGGGCCCCCACATGGTTGCCACCGCGCTCCGTCCGTACTGGAAAAAGGGGCTGACCGCTCATTTCGTGTCCAATGTAGACGGTACCGACATCAACGAGACCCTGACCAGGGTTTCCCCGGAAACCACGCTTTTCGTCATCGCCTCGAAAACCTTCACTACCCGGGAAACCATGACCAACGCCCATTCGGCAAGGCAATGGTTCCTGGACAACAGCGGCGACGATTATTCCCGCATACGGCACCATTTCGTTGCGGTATCCACCAATTCCTCCGCCGTACAGGCCTTCGGTATCGATCACGACAACATGTTTGAATTCTGGGACTGGGTCGGAGGACGCTACTCATTGTGGTCTGCTATCGGCCTGCCCATCGCTTTGGTGGTTGGCATGGAGAACTTCCGCGAGCTGCTGAGCGGAGCGCACCAGATGGACCGGCATTTTGCAGAAGCGGATTTTTCCCGGAACATGCCGGTGATTCTCGGGCTGCTGGGTATCTGGTACCGCAATTTTTTCGATGCGGGCAACCACGCCATCCTGCCTTACGATCATTCCCTGCGCCTGTTGCCGGCCTACCTGCAACAGGCCGACATGGAAAGCAACGGCAAACGGGTGACCCGTGAAGGCAAGGTTGTGGATTACGATACCGGCCCGGTCATCTGGGGGCAGCCAGGCACCAACGGTCAGCATGCCTTCTTCCAGCTTATTCACCAGGGAACAGAGCTGGTGCCCGCAGATTTCATTCTGCCGGTCCGCACCCACCATCCCATCAGTGAGCACCACGAAATACTCTCTGCCAACTGCATCGCCCAGACAGAAGCGCTGATGCGGGGCAAGACCGAGGAAGAGGTAAGAAAGGAACTGTCAGACACGGGCATGAGCGAAGCCCGGATCGATGCTTTGGCACCACACAAGGTCTTTCCGGGAAACAAACCCACCAACACGCTGTTGATGCGGCATCTGACGCCCTACAACCTGGGCAAGCTGATCGCCCTCTATGAACACAAGATTTTCGTCGAAAGTGTCATCTGGAACATCAACGCTTTCGACCAGTGGGGCGTGGAACTGGGAAAGCAGCTGGCAGGCGTGATCGAAGAGGAACTGGACAGCGCACTGCCCTGCACCAGTCACGACAGTTCAACCAATGGGCTGGTCAACTATTTGAAGAAACAATGACTTTCCGCAGGCCAGCAGCGCCTGCAAAAAATATGCGCAGCGGGTGACAACATGAGCAAGAGCGAGAGAAAACTCGAAAAGGAACGGGAACAGGCCAAGCTTTATCAGTATTACACACAGACCAAGAACGCCACCGAGATAACACGCAACACCCTGGTGCTGATTCTTGCCGGAGGACAGGGCTCCCGGCTCAAGGCCCTGACCAAATGGCGCGCCAAACCAGCGGTGCCTTTTGGCGGGAAATACCGCATCATCGATTTTCCCCTGTCCAACTGCATCAACTCCGGATTGCGGCGCATCGGCGTCCTCACCCAGTACAAGTCCCATTCGCTGATCCGTCACCTGCAGCGCGCCTGGAGTTTCCTGCGGGCCGAGATCGGTGAATTCGTGGAGATACTGCCCGCTCAGCAACGCATGTCCAAGGACTGGTATCTGGGTACAGCAGACGCCCTGTTCCAGAACATCGACATCATGCACCGTCACGCACCCGACTATGTCATGGTACTGGGCGGCGACCACATCTACACCATGGACTATTCCAAGATGCTCATGGTGCATGTCCGCTCCCAGGCCGATCTCACTATCGGCTGCCTCGAAGTGCCCAAGGAAGAGGCCACGGAATTCGGGGTCATGTCCGTCGATACCGACCTGCGGGTCACGCGCTTTACCGAGAAACCGGCTGATCCGGAAACCATCCCGGGCCGGCCCGACCTGTCTCTGGCGTCCATGGGCATCTACGTGTTTTCCACCGCCTTCCTCTACAACGCCCTGATGCTGGATGCCGAAGACGAAGACTCCGAGCACGACTTCGGCAAGAACATCATCCCCAATGCCATAGAAACCGCCAAGACCATCGCCTATCCCTTCAGGGACGACCTGGGCAACCAGGCCTACTGGCGCGATGTGGGCACGGTGGATTCCTATTGGGAAGCCAATATGGAACTCTGTGCGGTGGAACCGGAACTCAATCTGTATGACCGGGGCTGGCCGGTCTGGACCTACCAGACCCAGCATCCACCTGCAAAATTCGTATTCGACGATGAAGGCCGGCGCGGCGAGGCTATCGATTCCCTGGTATCCGGCGGGTGTATCATTTCCGGCGCGCGAGTCAAACGCTCTGTGATTTTTTTCGCCACGGTGATCGAGAGCCATTCCTCTATCAAAGACAGTGTCATTCTTCCCAAGGTGACCATCGGCAAGAACTGCCGCATCCAAAACGCCATAATCGACAAGGGTACTTATATTGCTGACGGCACTGTCATCGGCGAAAATCCCGAGGAAGATGCCAAGCGCTTCCATATCACGGCCAAAGGTATTGTGCTGGTGACAC
>DRLF01000141.1 GCA_011051425.1 Thiolapillus brandeum
AACGGTGGTCACGGCGGCTCCACGGCAGCGCCGGTGGCAAAGAAGGTGATGGATGCCTGGCTGCTGGGAGACGGCGGGCCGCTGTCTGCCCAGACGGTGAAGAAGCCTGCCGGCGGAGGCGTGAATTGAATCCTGCGAGCCGTTCTCCCAGTGGGCTACCGCCCAGTGAACCCGCCCAGCACCGCGGGCTGCTGGCGCGCGTCCACATGGACCTTCCCCTGCTCACCGGGCTGTTGCTGCTCTGCGCTTATGGCCTGGTGATCCTGTACTCGGCTTCGGGGGAGAACCTGCATCAGGTGGAGCGGCAGGCGATTCGCCTGCTCATAGCTTTCGGCGTCATGTTCTTCCTCGCCCAGGTGCATCCCCATACGCTGCGCCGCTGGAGTCCCTGGCTGTATGGCATCGGTGTCTCTCTGCTGGTGGCGGTGCTGGTGGCCGGCGTGGTGGGCAAGGGCGCACAGCGCTGGCTGGACCTGGGCTTCATGCGCTTTCAGCCGTCAGAGCTGGTGAAGCTGGCCGCGCCCATGATGCTGGCCTGGTACCTGTCCAGCAAGCCGCTGCCGCCCAACTGGAAATACCTGCTGATCAGCCTGCTGCTGCTCCTGGTGCCGGTGCTGATGATCGCCAAGCAGCCCGACCTGGGCACTGCCATCCTGGTCGCCAGCAGCGGACTGTTCGTGCTGTTCCTGGCGGGTATCAGCTGGCGGCTGATCATCGTCATGGGCCTGCTGGCGGCGGCGGCTGCCCCCGTCGTCTGGTATCTGATGCACGATTACCAGCGGGCGCGGGTGCTCACCTTTCTCAACCCGGAAAGTGATCCCCTGGGCGCGGGATACCACATCATCCAGTCCAAGATCGCCATCGGCTCCGGCGGCATCTACGGCAAGGGCTGGCTCAACGGCACCCAGTCCCAGCTGGAGTTCCTGCCGGAACGTCACACGGATTTCATCTTCGCCGTGCTGGGTGAGGAGTTCGGCCTGGTGGGTGTCCTGCTGCTGCTGGCGATCTTTCTGTTCATCATCCTGCGGGGCCTGTATATCGCCTCCCAGGCCCAGGACAGCTACAGCCGGCTGCTGGCCGGGGCACTCATCCTGGTATTTTTTGTCTATCTGTTTGTCAATGCCGGCATGGTGAGCGGTATGCTGCCGGTGGTCGGGGTGCCTTTGCCCCTGGTGAGCTATGGCGGAACCTCGCTGGTGACCTTGATGGCGGGTTTCGGTATGCTCATGTCCATCCACACACACAGGAAACTGCTGCCCAAATGAAATATGCTCTGCTGCTTCTGCTCCTCAGCCTGCCGGTATTTGCCCAGGGCAACCCCCAGGTGGACCGGTTTATCCAGCACATGGTCGAGACCCAGGGTTTCGATGCGGACGAGCTGCGCCGGGTGCTGGGCAAGGCCCACAGGCGGCAGGACATCATCGACCGCATGAACAAGCCTGCGGAAAAGACCCTCAACTGGACCCAGTACCGCAGGATCTTTCTCAAGGACAAGCGTATCCGCCAGGGCGTGGCATTCTGGAAGCGCAACCGCCAGGCGTTGCAGAAGGCAGAGAAAGTCTATGGTGTACCGCCCCGCTATGTGGTCGCCATCATCGGTGTGGAGACCTTCTACGGACGTATCGCGGGCAAGGACAGCGTGCTGGATGCCCTCTATACGCTGGCGTTTCACTATCCCAAGCGCAGCAAGTTCTTTACCGCCGAACTGGAGAAGTACCTGATACTGGCGCGGGAGGAGAAGCTGGACCCGGTCGTGCCCAGGGGCTCCTATGCAGGCGCCATGGGGCTGGGCCAGTTCATGCCCAGCAGCTTTCTTGCCTACGCGGTGGATTTCGACGGCGACGGCAAGCGTGACATCTGGAACAACGAGGCCGATGCCATCGGCAGCGTGGCCAACTATTTCGCCCGTCACGGCTGGAAAAAGGGCCTGCCCGTGACCACTCCCGCCCTGTCGGTGCCCGCCAACGCAGAAAAATACGTGAAAGCCGGTCTGAAACCAGCCTTCAGACTGGGTGAACTGAGAAAAGCCGGCTTGAAGGTGGACAAGGGTTTTGCGGATGATCTGGAGACGGCGCTGATCAGGCTGGTTACGGACAAGGGGCCCGAGTACTGGGCCGGCTTCAGGAACTTCTATGTCATCACCCGCTACAACCACAGCGAAATGTATGCCATGGCGGTGTACCAGCTGGGTGAGCGCATTCACGCGGAATATGAAAAATAGGGGGCTGCCCTCTCTTCTGGTCCTGCTGCTCCTGCTGGCGGGCTGCAGCACCCGGACCATGGAATACCCGAACGATGATTACGGCCCTGCCCGGCCAGTGGATGTCAGCCATGTCCCGGATGCCGTTCCCCGAGATGAGCCCTACAGCAAGTACGGCAATCCTTCCAGTTACACTGTGCGCGGCAGGACCTATCATGTGCTGGACACCGGAGAAGGTTACCGGGAAAAAGGACTGGCTTCCTGGTACGGCCTGAAATTTCATGGGCGGCGTACTTCCAGTGGCGAGGCCTATGACATGTACGCCATGACTGCCGCCCACAAGACCCTGCCCCTGCCCACCTGGGTAAGGGTGACCAACCTGGATAACGGCAGCTCGGTGGTGGTGAAGGTCAATGACCGTGGGCCTTTCCACAGCGGGCGCATCATCGATCTGTCCTATGCTGCGGCTTCCAGGCTGGGCGTGCTGGGCAAGGGGACGGCGCCGGTGGAAGTGGTCGCGCTTCAGGTGGAAAAGCCCGCCACCGTGGCGGCAAAGGCTGCCGACGTCCGGCAATTCCCCCTGTGGGTACAGGCTGGTGCGTTTGCCAGTGAAGCCAATGCGCAGCTGTTGCTGCACCGGCTGGAGGAACAGTCAGGCCTGCAGGGCAGGATCAGGCCCCTGGAGCAGCTTTCCGGCCGTATCTACCGTGTGTGGCTGGGGCCGGTCAGCAGCGAGCGGCAACTGCAGCAGCTGACGAAAAAACTGCCCGAATGGGGCATAGAGTCCTACCGCGTAGTACAATAAGCCCTTTCTGTCATCATCCAGCCAGTAATCTGATCGATGCGATTGATATTCAAAGCTTTTCTGATTCTTTCATGGTTGTCTGCAGCCCTGCCTGCACAAGCGGCTCCCGTGCCGGCCGCGCCGAAGATTGCTGCGACGGGCCATCTGCTGATGGATTACCACAGCGGCGCCATACTGGCGGAGAACAATGCGGGCAAACGCCTGGAACCGGCCAGCCTGACCAAGATCATGACGGCCTACACGGTTTTCAAGGAGCTGGAGGAAGGCAACATCAGTCTCAACGACCAGGTGCTGGTGAGCAAGAAGGCCTGGAAGACGCCGGGTTCGCGCATGTTCATCGAAGTGGGCAAGCAGGTCTCGGTGGACGATCTCATTCACGGTATGATCATCGCCTCGGGCAACGATGCCTGTGTCGCCCTGGCGGAGCATATTGCCGGTAATGAAGAAGCCTTTGCCGCGCTGATGAACAAGCATGTTCTGGAGCTGGGCATGGAAAACACACACTTCACCAATGCCACCGGCCTGCCGGACCCGAACCACTACACAACGCCGGAAGATATTCTCAAGGTGACCCGGGCCGTCATCCGGGAATTTCCCCAGTTCTACCCCCTGTATTCCATCAAGGAGTTCACCTACAACGGCATCACCCAGAAGAACCGCAACCGCCTGCTGTGGCGTGACCCCAGCGTGGATGGCGTGAAGACCGGTCATACCGAGGCGGCGGGTTACTGTCTGGTGACCTCGGCCAAACGGGAAAACATGCGGCTGCTCTCGGTGGTCATGGGCACGGCCAGTGACAGCGCCCGGGCCAAGGAGAGCCAGACCCTGCTCAACTTCGGTTTCCGCTTCTACCAGACCCACCGGCTGTTCGATGGCGGCGAGACGCTCAAACAGCTGCGGGTATGGAAAGGGGAAGTGGACAACCTGAACCTGGGGCTGGAGGAGGACCTGTACGTCACCATTCCCAGGGGAAGCTACAACAAGCTGACGGCAAGGATCCACCTCAAGGACAGCATCATGGCGCCGGTTCCCCGGGGCAAGGTGCTGGGCAAGGTGATCATTGAGCACGACGGCGAGATCATCAAGGAAGTTCCCCTGGTCGCCCTGCGCGGCGTGCGGGAAGGCGGCATCATCCACAACCTGGTGGACAGTGTGCTGATGATCTTCCAGTAACCGTTTGTCGCGGGATACGACCCATGTCTGAACTGATTTATCTGAACGGCGGATTTCTGCCCCAGGAGCAGGCTCATGTCTCTGTCATGGACCGCGGATTCCTGTTTGGTGACGGCGTGTACGAGGTTATTCCCGCCTATGCCGGGCTGCCCTTTCGCCTGAAGGAGCATCTGCAGCGTCTCAATGCCAGCCTGGAAGCCATTCGCATGTCACCGCCGCTCAGTGATGAGCAGTGGCGGGCCGTATTCGGGCAGCTGCTGGCGCAGCGCGGCAATACCGATCAGCAGATCTATCTGCAGGTGACCCGCGGCGCCTACGGCAAGCGACTGCATGCCATCCCGGAGGAAGTGACGCCCACCGTCATGGCATTCGCCACCGACCTGGCGGTGCGCGACCCGGAACTGGTGAAACAGGGCATGAGCGTGATCACTCTGGACGATATTCGCTGGGAGCGCTGCAACATCAAGGCTATCACCCTGCTGGCGAACATCCTGTCGCAGCAGCAGGCGCGGGATGAAGGCGCGCAGGAAGCCATACTGGTGCGTGACGGCCTGGCCAACGAAGGCACCGCTTCCAACCTGTTCATCGTGAAAGAAGGGCTGATCATCACTCCCCCCAAGAGCCAGCACCTGCTGCCGGGCATCACGCGGGATCTGGTGCTGGAACTGGCCCGGGAAGCGGGCCTCCCCTACGCCGAAGCTAGTATTTCAGTCGCCGAGCTGGAAAATGCAGAGGAAATCTGGATCACCAGCTCCACCAAGGAAGTGATGCCGGTCACCCGGCTGAACGGCCTCCCGGTTGATAACGGTCATCCCGGCCCCATATGGGAGAAAATGGACGCATTGTATGGTGCCTGCAAGGCGCGCCTGCGATTGCGCAATTCTCCACCGGACAACTGTTATGACTGAAACTGAAGAAACCCGAAAAGAACCCGAAGGCATGGTCTATCCCTGCCGTTTCCGCGTCAAGGCCATGGGTCTGGACGAAGATGATTTCGATGCCCTGGTGGTGCAGATCATCCGTCGCCACTGCCCGGACATCAGCGAGGGCGCGGTAAGTCTCAAGCCCAGCAAGAACGGAAAATACGTTTCTGTCACCGTGGATATCGAGGCGCAGAGCCGTGAACATCTCGATGCCATCTATGACGACCTGACCGCCCATGAC